>NZ_ATLN01000115.1:0-46634 GCF_000416195.1 Pseudomonas sp. CFII68 | reverse complement strand
AGCGGCCATATGCGCGTCTGTTATCGCGAGGACGAAATCGCCGAGCTTGAAGCCTACGCCGCCGCCCCCGAAGCCCGTGAGCTGGACTTGCAGATCATCACCGGCAAGGCGTTGCACGCGCGCTTCCCGTTCCTCGGCGCGCAGGTCAAGGGCGGCTCGTACGCCCCTCACGACGGCCACGCCAACCCGCGCCTGGCAGCCCCGGCATTTGCCCGCGCGGCGACACGGGCCGGGGCCAGCATCCGCGAGCGAACGGAAGTCGCCGCGGTACAAAAGGTGAATGACCAATTCCACGTGACCACCACCGACGGCCAGCTATTCATCGCTGAGCAACTGCTGATCACGGCGGGCGCGTGGGGGGCGAAGCTGGCCGAACAATTCGACGAAGCGGTGCCGTTGGAAGCCAATGGCCCACAGATGTCGGTCACCGAGCCGGTGCCCTATGCCTTGCCGACCGTGATCGGCGTGTTCACCAAGATAAAGGAAGAGGTGATTTATTTCCGGCAGATCCCCCGAGGCAACCTCATCATCGGCGGCGGCAACCGCTGCAAACCGGACATGATCAACCGTCGCGCCTACTTCAAGCCCGAGAGCCTGCTCAACCAGATGCAGCAGATGAGCCGCCTGCTGCCCGGGGTGGCGAACCTCAACATTATCCGGGTGTGGAGCGGCATCGAAAGCTATACGCCAGACTCGCTGCCGATCATGGGGCCAAGCGGCAAGGTCAAGGGGTTGTTCTATGCCTTTGGGTTCTGCGGGCATGGCTTCCAGCTCGGCCCGGGCGTCGGCGACGTCATGGCCGAGCTGATCAGCACCGGCAGCACTCGCACGCTGATCAGCCCTTTTGATATTCGCAGGTTTACCGAACCGACCGCCCTGACAATGCCCCGGATGAGCACGCCTGGCACCGGCAGACTCATATGACACAAGCGACTGGACGCCCTTTTTGCCCTAAACGGGCGCCGCCATTTTTTTTGCCAAGTTAGCCCGGCAGATACAGCAGATTCTTCTTTGCCAGGCTTGAGAACGGCATATCCCATCCCGGCCGCTTTGTTAGTTTATCGAGAAGAAAACGGCCTCAGGATCTGTCGCCGGCAGTGCTATCACCGCTCTATGGGAGCCCGTTGGATGACCACCCCCTTTTTGAACACCCCGCCCACGTCCCAGCAGTTTTATATCAATGGTGACTGGCAGTCTCCGGCATACCCGGCCACGCTGCCCGTGGTCAATCCCGCTACCGAGCAAGTCATTGCCGAGGTCGCCCGCGGGTCCGGCGAGGACGTTGACTGCGCCGTCGCGGCGGCTCGCGCAGCATTTCCCGACTGGTCGGCGACCCCGGTGGAAGCACGCGTGGCGATCCTGGGAAAGATCCACGCGCTGATCCTTGAACGCAAAGAAGAACTGGCCCAGGCGCTCTCGCTGGAAATGGGCGCGGCCATCGGCTTCGCACGGGCCATGCAAGTGCCGCTGGCCGCCGAACACGTTCGGGTGGCCCGCGATGTGCTGTCCACTTACACCTTCCAGAAAATTGAGCATGGCACGGCCATTCAACGCCAACCCATCGGCGTCTGCGGCCTCATTACGCCGTGGAACTGGCCGCTGTACCAAATCACCGCCAAAGTCGCCCCAGCGATTGCCGCCGGTTGCACGGTGGTGTTGAAACCCAGCGAACTGTCGCCCCTGAGCGCCCTTCTCTTCGCGCAATTGGTGCATGACGCAGGCCTGCCTGCCGGCGTCTTCAACCTGGTGAACGGCAGCGGTGCCGAGGTCGGCGCGGCCATGGCGGCGCATCCCGACATCGACCTGATCTCCATCACCGGCTCGAACCGCGCCGGCGCACTGGTGGCCCAGGCGGCCGCCCCTACGGTCAAGCGCGTTACCCAAGAGTTGGGCGGCAAGTCCCCGAATGTACTGTTGCCCGACGCCGACTTCGCCAAGGCCGTGCCGCCGGGCGTGATGTCGGCATTTCGCAACGTCGGCCAATCGTGCAGCGCACCGACCCGAATGATCGTGCCAAGGAATCGCCTGGCGGAAGTCGAGGCGTTGGCCGCCGCCACCGCCAACGCGATCATCGTCGGTGTTCCACAATCGGAAGAAACGATCCTCGGCCCCATCGCCAACGAGGCCCAGTTCAATCGCGTGCAAGCCATGATCGAAGTGGGCATGAATGAAGGGGCCAAGCTTGTCTGCGGTGGCCCAGGGCGCCCGGAGGGTTTTGAACAAGGCTTCTACACCCGCCCCACGGTTTTCTCGCAAGTCGACAGCGCCATGCGCATCGCCCAGGAAGAAATCTTCGGCCCGGTGCTGTGCATCATTGCCTATGACACGGTGGATGAAGCCGTCGCCATCGCCAACGACACCGTCTATGGGCTGGGCGCGCATGTCCAGGGCCAGGACCTTGAGCTTGCGCGCGCCGTTGCGTCGCGTATCCGCGCAGGGCAAGTGCTGTTGAACTACCCGGCGTGGAACCCAATGGCACCGTTCGGTGGCTACAAGCGTTCGGGCAATGGCCGTGAGTATGGGGTTCACGGGTTTGAGGAGTATCTGGAGATCAAGGCGATTGTGGGGTTTGAATGACCGCCCTACTCCTCGAACCGCCCCTTCCCCTCGCGATCATGTTCGTATTGTCGGGTGAACGAAAACGCCGGCAGCCAGGCCTCACGGCGCACGGTCCAGCTTTCGTAGGTGGGCATCAGTTGATCGGGGGCGTCCAGCGTGCCCAAGTGCACTTCTATTTCGTCACCCGAGCGGGCGAACAGCGACGAACCGCAGCGGGGACAGAAAAAGCGTCCGGCGTAGTCCCGTGTTTCACCTTCGATCGTCACGGCATCCTGGGGAAACACGGCGGCAGCGTAGAAGAGCGCGCCGTGATGCTTGCGACAGTCGAGGCAGTGGCAGAGGCCTACGCGATACGGACGGCCTGAGGCTTGGATACGAACGTTGCCGCACAGGCATCCGCCGGTGAATCGGTCCATGGTGAGTCTCCTCCACAAACATTTAAACCGTCCAAGTGCCCTCGCAGAGGGCCGTTATCAGTGGTTATGAACATAGCAGCTACACGACCACCGGGAGATCGCCTCTCCATTTTCAAGCCACTTCTTATTTAATAATCGAATAAACACCCGGTCTGGATAACAAATAAGTCCAAGCCGGCGAAAGCACAAACAGCCCATAAAAACCCAGACATCCAAGACAAATCACACCACGAGACCTTTAAGAGCCAGATCCAGAGATGTACATAAGAATTAGAAAAAGACCATGAAAAGCAACCGAGCCAATGGACAGCCACACCCCAACTTTCTTCAAAGCATTTGCTTTGATCAACACCCCGACAAGCACCAATGCCCCGCCTAACCAGCCGATTTGCGAAAGCGCCAGCAATTCAAAAAGGAATATCACCCAGTTCCAGCTTTCAGGTCCACTTGCATAAATCCAAACAACATAACAAAAAAAGGTAAGCGGAATACTAAAGCCCCATACAAACAACGAAGCGACTTTAGAGGGTTTTACTTTCATGGCAATTAAAATCACCAACAAGCTTACCAACAGCAAGCCAAGATAAATTTCACCAATCAAGCTCTCGAAAACCTTCTTTAGCTCCATCATCAACGCGTCCATGCATACTCCTCTCGCAGCGCAAAAAAATCCGCTGCCTTCCAATGACGGCGGCAAACTAAGTGAGTAGGTGAAAGAGGTCAAGCGCTCAAGCGCAACGCTAGTGTCCCACCATCGGCACCGCAATCAGCAATATCGCCGTCCCATGGGTAGCGGTCGATGCCACGACGCCGTAGCGCATGCGAACGAGCCCGCAAGCCAGGCCTTCAATCAGCGTAAAAAGCAAAACCGTCCAACCGAGTTGGGTAACGCTCAAGGCGAGAAAAGCATGCAGCGCCGAAAACGCCACGGCACTGATCAGCGCTGCTCGCAGGGCGCTGACGTGCAGTTCGAGGTAGCCCTGCAAGAAGCCACGAAACAGCACCTCTTCCAGCGCGTTGGCGCCATAGGCCAGCACCGCCATGCCGAGCAGCCAGGCCCCATAACCCGGAATCGCCGTTTCAGCCCCTTGATAAAGCCGCAGCGGCAAACCGATCAGGCACCCCACGGCGATGCCCAAGACCAGGCCCGCCAGTCGATTGCCTTTGAATAGAACGACCAGTTGCCACAAGTCCGGCAACAGGCGCGCGCTCAACGCGACCAACAGCAGCGACGAAACACCCAACATCACCAGCACGAACGGGTTGGCCAGAAAACCAATCTGCAGATCGCCGTTCAGGGACCACATGCCCAAGGGCGTCATCGCGTCGCGCATCAACACGAATGCCAATAGCACAATCACGATACGCAACGCTGTCTGGGTCTTGGGCGTCAACGCGAACCAGAGGCCGAAGAGCGCCAGGCCCGGCAGCAGATACAGGGTGTAGTCCAGCAGAACAACGAGTCCTTCGGCGATCATCGCGCTCTTCCCTTGGCGTCAACCGGCGCATGTTGCGCCATCAGTTCCACGACCCAATCGATAAACACCCGCAACTTGGCGCTGATGTGCCGGTTCGGGGGATAGGCCACATACAGCGGCATCGGCTCGAGGTGCCAGTCTTCGAACAGCGGCACCAACCCGCCCTGCGCTTCATGAGGCCTGGACATGTACCTGGGCAGCCAGAGCACGCCCAACCCTGCCAAACCGGCCGCGAGGTAGGCGTTGCCGTCGTCGATGGCCAGTGCGTAGCGTCCTTTGACGTGAAGCAGCTCACCGTCACGGCGCATGGCGTAGGGCAAGGATTTGCCGGTGCGTGCCCACAGGAAACCCACGGTGCGATGGTGCGAATCCTCCAGTTCGTGCGGGTGCGCGGGCAGGCCAAACCGTGCCAGGTAACTCGGCGCGGCGAAAACGCCGAGGGCAAGATCGCCGACGCGTCGGGCGACCAGCGACTGATCCCTCAACTCACCGCCGCGCACCACGCAATCGACGTTTTCATCGAGCATGTCGACGATGCGATCACTGACGCCCATGTCGATCTGGATGTCCGGGTATCGCGCGTAGAACGCCGGCAAGGCCGGTATCAGGATCATTGTCGCCAGCGGACTCGGCACGTCCACCCGCAGGCGCCCACGAGGTAACGCCTGGGCGCCGGACACGCTGGTCTCGGCATCGTCCATGTCGGCCAGCAGCCGGATCACCCGCTCGTAATAAGCCGCGCCGTCGGCGGTGACGTTGACCTTGCGCGTGGTGCGGTTGAGCAGTTTGACCCGCAACCGTGCTTCGAGCTGCTGCACCAGTTGGGTCACGGTGGTCTTGCTCATGTGCAGGGTTTCAGCCGCCTTGGTGAAGCTGCCCGCCTCCACGACTCGAACGAACGCTTGCATCGCATCAAAACGATCCATTTGTGCCTCGGGTATCGATCCGATTGTTTGGATTTTACAAACAGTGATCGCCAAGGTTGCTCGTTTATCGCCTGGACACAAGCCCCTAGAGTGAGTTCATCGTTTGGAACCCACTCTTTGATGGAGGTATTGATGACACAGCGCGATGTGGTTTTCCCGCCCGGACGCCAGGCACTTTATGAGCGCAATCGCTATTCGCCGGCGATTCGATCCAATGGTTTTCTGTTCGTCTCGGGACAGGTTGGTAGCACCGAAAACGGTTCGCCGGAGCCCGACCTGGAAGCTCAGGTTCGGCTGGCATTCAACAACCTGAAGGCGATACTCGCCGCGGCCGGTTGCAGCTTTGACGATGTGGTGGACGTCACGGTGTTCATGGTCGATCCCGAATCGATCTTCGAACGGGTCTGGAGCGTCGTGCCCGAGTTCTGGGGCAACGCACCGCATCCGACGCTGACGGCGGTGGGCGTGACGTGGCTGTATGGGTTTCAGTTCGAGATCAAGGTGATTGCCAGGGTGCCTGAGGCCACCCTGTAGGTCAGCTTGCATGGTGTTGGCTGTGCCGCCGTCATCGCGAGCAGGCTCGCTCCCACAAGGGGATGTGGACAGGCCGAGCAATCGAAGACACCACAAAACAACTGTGGGAGCGGGCTTGCTCGCGAAGGCGTCGGATCAATCAGCATTGAGGTTGACTGACCCACCGCCTTCGCGAGCAAGCCCGCTCCCACAAGAAAATGATGGTGATGATTCGCCGGCTAGCCTTTCACCGCCGCTTCAATCGCGGCAATGTCGATCTTGGTCATTGTCATCATGGCCTCGAAGGCACGCTTGGCGGCGGCTTTGTCGGGACTGGCGATCGCTTCAAGCAACACACGAGGGCTGATCTGCCATGACAAGCCCCACTTGTCCTTGCACCAGCCGCAGGCGCTCGCCTGGCCGTCGTTGTCGATGATCGCGTTCCACAAGCGGTCCGTTTCAGCCTGGTCATCGGTTGCTATCTGGAATGAAAAAGCCTCGTTGTGCTTGAACACCGGCCCGCCGTTGAGGCCGATGCAAGGGATGCCGATCACCGTGAAATCCACCGTAATCACATCGCCCTCCTTGCCCGACGGATAATCGCTCGGGGCATGATAAAGGGCGTTCACCGCACTGTCGGGAAAGGTTTTTGCGTAGAATTCTGCCGCTGCCTGGGCGTTGCCGTCGTACCAGAGGCAGATCCTGTTTTTATTGTTCATTCCGGTTCTCCGAAAGGGACTGGACGATAAAGTCTAGCAGTCCCCCCGAACGTTGCAGATGGCCGGCCCTCAGGTAAACAGATCAACCCCCAACTGGAACGCAACCCACAACGCCAGGCCTGTGGCAAACATCAGTGCGATGTTTTCGAACAGGTTGTTGCGGTATTCCTTGCCCAGCAGGGACTTCTGGTTGGACATGATCAGCAGGCCGAGGGAAATCACCGGCAAGCCGATGATGTTCAGCGCATTGACGCCGATGGTCAGCGTGACGAAGTCCGGCATGCCGGGGAGCGACCAGATCAGTGGCGTCACGAGGATGAACAGCATGAACCATTTGTGCATCGGGTCACGGTGGAACTCTTTGCCGTAACGCTCCCGGCGCCCGGGCCGTACATGCTGGAAGGCGTCGGTGATGAGCATCGGGAACGCCGTGGTCTTGCCGGAGATGCTGGCGAACAGCGTGGCAAACACACCGATGAAGAACACGTACCAACCGATCGAACCGAAGAATATTTCCAGGGCCTTGCCCAAATCGCCCAGGGTTTTGACCTCGATACCGTTGGGTCGCAGGATTTCCGCACCGACGATCCAGATGGCCAGGTTGATGATGATCCCGACAAACACCGCAAACAGCAGGTCGTTACGCTGGATACGCTTGTGTTCTGGCCCCACCCAGCCCTTCTGGCGCATGACATACGGATGAACGAAGTTGGCGATGGAACCGGCTACCGCACCGATCACCGAGACGGCCACCAGCAACGCGCCGTGCACACCTTCATCGGGCGGGATACTGAAGCCGATGGTGCCTCTGACGATGCCGGCGACATCCGGGCCGGACATCACCGCCAGGGCCAGGAACGCCAGCGTCATGATCGCCAGCAGCCCTTTCATCACGCCTTCGATCATCGAATAGATATTGCGCCCGACGAGCATCCACACCGCCAACACCACTGCCACCGAACACAGCAGTGGATAGTCGACCTTGAGCAACATGGCCAGGGCTTCGCCAGCCCCCTTGATCATGTAGGCGTTCATCAGGTGCCCCATGAGCAACGCATACACCAGCAGGAACCAGGCGAAAAACGGATTGAGCTGGGCATAACCTTGCAGGATGGTCATGCCCTGGTTATTGCAGAGCTGGAAGCGCGCGATGATGTTGACGATCAGGTAGCGCAGCAGCAGAGAGACCGCCAGCACCCACATCATCGCGTAGCCATAATTCGCGCCGGCCACGGATGAGGTGATCAAGTCGCCGGCACCCAGCCAGGAAAGGACCGCGATGATGCCAGGACCGAGAAGCTTGAGCAGGCGTACGAAACGGCCTTGCGTGGACGCCGCAGCCTGGCCTTCAGCGGAAGGAGTGCTCGTCATGGATGGAATCTCCGTTTATTTTTTTTGTGAGAAACGGCCACAGTCGAACATATTAGATACGACGTCGTACAACCATAATTAATGCGCAATTATGTAAAAATGTTTCAAGGCTATCCGCTCCCGAGATACCGCTGTATTCAGGAGCAAATTGCCACTAATCCCTCACCTGCTCGCCGTTATCGACCAGCCAGCGCACCATCCGCGCCAACGGCACCCGATGCTGCTGGATGGCGCACCAACTGACCTGTTCATGGCGATACAACTCGACATAACGGTTGAGCAGCACGTGGCGGCCATCCTCGGCCAAGCGCAGTTCAACCTCACGGCAATGCAGCACATCCGGATCGAGCGCGCGCATTCGCCGATGCAGGACCAACACCTCGCTACTCATCAGCAGCGGCTCCGTCCTGGCATTGCGGGCCTTCCTGCACCACCGCCCCCAACTTCCCTTGCGCGACAAAATCGGCACGCTGCTGCGCCGTTGCATCGCGTAGCGCCGCGTAGTAATCCGCTTGGGTCTGCAACTGGTCGGTCAGTGGCAATGCCTCGGCGCGGCCATCGACAACGCCGCCGACGGTGTTGATCGTACCCAGGGTGTCGACGGTGCTGCTGTTGTCGCCGAACGGATCGACGGCAAAACTCAGCACTTTGCCCGTCGCGTCCCGCAGGTTGGCGCTGCCCAGCAGTGGCAGTTCCACGATGGGCCCGGGGGCGACATTCCAGACGCCGAAGGTCTGGCCGAAATCGGCCTCGTGACGCTCGATGCCCAGCTTGCCCGACACGTCGATCAACCCGACGATGCCCGCGGTGGTGTTGATGACGAACCGCCCCAGTGTGTTGACCGAGCGTTGTGCGTTGCCTTGCAGCAGGTCGTTGATGAACACCTTGGGCTCGCCGAAGTTCGCCACGAAGTTGTGGACGCCGGCCTGGAACATCTCCGGCAGCTTGAGGTAACCACGGGCAATGGGGGCCAGCGCGTAGTCATCCACGGTTCGGTTGAAGGCGAAGATGCCGCGGTTGACCGGTTCTGCGGGATCATGAACGGTATAGGTCGCGCTTTCACACGACCCCGGCGTTGCTGCCGGTGTGCTGGAGCAACCGCTGGCGAGTGCCGCCAGTACTACCACGACGGTGGATCGAACAAACAACAGAGCGGGCTGGGTGATCGGCATACAGGGTGATCTCGGCGAGGAATGGAGGCGATACCGATCAGCTAAAGAAACGGTGCCGGACACAGCTCTTGTGAAGAGGAGGACGCTTACTGTGGGAGCAAGGCTTGCCCGCGATGCAGGCGACGCGGACTTTCAAATATCGAGGCGCCTGTTTCGCGAGCAAGCTTTGCTCCCACAGAAATCCCCTCGCCACAGGTTTTGTGCAGGGCTGACTCGTTTTTAACTGACTGACATCGAGGGCCATCCTGCCGCCGTTTTTTTGCCCGCAGATTTCCAGAATATTGCCCGAGCGCAACTTTATTGCCGGATTGAAATATATGACGCAGGCCCTGGATTGACCCTAGTATTCCCCCTGTATTCATTACCCTGCGTGCCCACCGTGAGCCATTTACTACTGGTGGACGATGACCTCGAAGTCCTCGCCCTCTTGCGCAAGTTCCTCGAACAACATGGCTACAGCGTGGATGTGGCCGCCGACGGCAACGCGTTGTGGCAGGCGGTACAGCGGCGGGTGCCGGACCTGATCATCCTCGACGTCATGCTGCCGGGCGACAACGGCCTGGTGCTCTGCCAACGGCTGCGAGCCGAACACACGGTCGGCATCATCATGCTCACCGCCATGGGCGAATTGAGTGACCGCGTCGTCGGCCTGGAGCTGGGGGCGGACGATTACCTGACCAAGCCGTTCGACGCCCGGGAGCTGTTGGCCCGGGTGCGTGCCGTGCTGCGGCGCACCGGTGAAGCCAGGGACACGCTGAAGGACTCCTCCCGACCGATCCTGGAGTTCGAGAACTGGCAACTGGACGTCACCCGTCGCGAACTGCGCTCACCGGACAAAGTCATGATCCCGCTGTCCGCCGGAGAGTTCGAATTGCTGCTGGTGTTCGCCGAACACTCGCGCCGGGTGCTGACCCGCCAGCAGTTGCTGGACCTGGCGCGCGGTGAAACCTTCGAGGCATTTGACCGCAGCATCGATGTCCAGGTCAGCCGCCTGCGGCGCAAGTTGGAGACCGACATCACGGGTACGTCGATGATCCGTACCGTGCGCAACAGCGGCTACCTGTTCAGCCCCCACGTGGTGAAGCGATGAAACCCTCGCGCTCGCGCGCTCAGCGCCCACGGGACACCGTAGCGCGCTGGATCGCCCTGACCACCATGATCGCCATGCTGACCTTGTTGGCCCTCAATGAGCTGTTCAGCCTGCTGGCCGGTGCCTGGGCGCGCCCTCCCCTGATGGAAACCGGCCTGATGGAAAAGGCCACCGCCATCACCCGCATCATTGACTCCGTCGCCCCCGAACAACGCCCCGCGATTGCCAAGGCCGCCAGCGACCAGGCATTCAACGCACAATGGTTGCAGCGACGTGAAGAGGCGCGGTTGCCAGTGATCGACGACCCGGAGTTCAGTGAGGGCTCGGTGTTGCTGCGCCAGCAATTGGGCCGGACGGACGCCAGGATCGAAGCCTACGAACCGGGCGACTGGCCGGCCGATCAACCCGACGCACGCTACGCGGTGATCATCGAGTTAGCCGACCATTCGTGGGTGATCTTCTCTGTGCCCTCGCGCAGTTGGGGGCTGGAGGAATGGGCGCGCAACGGGATCATCATCGCCCTGATCCTGCTCTCGACGTTGATCGTCGCGCTGATCGCCACCCGGCACCTGGCCGCCCCGCTGGAACGTTTTGCCGAAGGCGCCCGGCGCTTCGGCGTCGACCACCAGGCGCCACCGATTCCGGTCATCGGCCCCCATGAAATCCGCCAGGCGATCCTCGCTTTCAATGCCATGCAGGCCCAGCTCAAGCATTTTCTACAGGACCGCACGCAGATGCTCGCCGCCATCTCCCATGACTTGCGCGCGCCGTTGACCCGCATGCGCTTGCGCGGGGAGTTCATCGAGGATGCCGAACAACAATCGCGCTTGTTCCGGGACGTGGACGAGATGCAGGCGATGGTCAATTCAGCCCTGGAATTCTTCCGCGACGATGCCCGGCTGGAACATGCCACCGCGTTCGACCTGGCCGAGTTGCTGCACACCATCGTCGATGACCTCAAGGACGCCGGTACCGAGGTCGCGTTTGAAGGTGCCCAACGCTTCGTGTATGTCGGCCGCCCCATCGGCATCAAGCGCGCCTTGGTCAACCTGATCGACAACGCAATCAAATATGGCGGCGCACCGACGGTTCGACTCGAGGCCGACGCCAATCGTGTGGACATTTGCATTCTGGACCGCGGACCCGGCATCGCCGCCCAACACCTTGAGCAGGTCTTCACGCCGTTCTTTCGCATCGAAGGCTCGCGCAACAAGCACACTGGAGGCGTTGGGCTGGGCCTGTCGGCGGCCCGGGCGACGGTGCTGGAGCATGGCGGGACGCTGACCCTGAGGAATCGACGGGGTGGCGGGTTGGAGGCCAGGGTCTCGCTGCCGCTTGACTGAAGCCTCGATGTATCGATCAGCTCTAAACAATCAGCGCCTTCCTCGGTAGGATGTCCGGCCTTTGCGACCTGGACCCTGCCCCAGGAAGGCGCTCTTGTTTGTATCGCCCCGCTCCAAGCCACCGCTCGCGCTCACGAAAAACAAGAATCGACGGAGCCAAACCAAGGAATTCACCGATGATTCTTATCATTTATGCACACCCCTACCCCGACAAATCGCGGGTCAACCAGCAGATGCTCAAGCGAGTGTCGAACAACCCGGACGTGGTCATACGTTCGCTCTACGCGCTTTACCCCAACTTCGATATCGACGTCGAGGCGGAACAGCGAGCGGTGGAACAAGCAGAACTTGTCGTCCTCCAGCACCCGATGTACTGGTACAGCACACCGCCCCTGCTGAAATTGTGGATCGATAAGGTGTTCACCCACGGCTGGGCCTACGGTAAAGGTGCCACAGCCCTCAAGGACAAGCGCCTGCTGTGGGCCGTCACCACGGGCGGCGATCAGGCGCATTTTGCGATCGCCGACTACCCCGATTTTGCGGCGCTGGCCCAACCTCTCCACGCCACGGCCATTTACTGCGGCATGCGCTGGCTGGAGCCGGTGGTCGTGCATGGCGCCTATGCCGCCGACCCTGAGGCCCAACACGCACAAATCAAACACTATGGCGCTCGTCTGGCCGCCTGGAAGGAAGATTGAAATGGAGACGCACAGCCTGATTGAAATGCTGATCTACCTGGCCTCGGCGACGCTGATCGTACCGATTGCCGTTCGGTTTGGCCTGGGCCCGGTGCTGGGTTATCTGCTGGCTGGGTGCATCATCGGCCCGTGGGGGCTGAAGCTGATTACCGATGTGAAGGCCATTCTGGAATTCGCTGAAATCGGCGTGGTGCTGATGCTGTTCATCATCGGCCTTGAACTCGACCCCAAACGGCTCTGGGCCCTGCGCAAGATGGTGTTCGGTGGTGGCGCCCTGCAGATGCTCGCCTGTGGCGCTGCCATTGGCTTGTTCTGCACGGCCCTTGGCCTGAACTGGACGGCAGCGCTGCTGGTCGGCCTGACCCTGAGCCTGTCCTCCACGGCCATCGCCATGCAGGCCATGAGCGAACGCAACCTGACCGCCACCGCCGTCGGCCGCAGCAGCTTTGCCGTGTTGCTGTTCCAGGACATCGCGGCGATTCCGCTGGTGGCGATGATTCCGTTGTTGTCGTCCCACGGCGACACGCCTTCGGGCACCGCGCTGTTGCTATCGATTGGCAAAATCGTCGCCGCCATCGCCATCGTCGTGCTGTTGGGGCGCTACGTGACGCGACCGCTGCTGCGCTTCGCGGCACGCTCAGGCTTGCGCGAGATTTTCAGTGCCGTCGCACTTTTCCTGGTGTTCGGCTTCGGCTTTCTGCTGGAAGAGGCCGGTTTGTCGATGGCCATGGGCGCGTTCCTCGCCGGGGTGCTGCTCGCCAGCTCTGAATACCGCCATGCGCTGGAAAGCGACATTGAACCGTTCAAAGGCCTGCTGTTGGGTCTGTTCTTCATCGGTGTCGGCATGTCGATCGATTTCGGCACCCTGATCAACGCACCGCTGAAAGTCGTCACCCTGACCCTGGGTTTCATCCTGATCAAGCTGCTGGTGATCAAGATGGCGGGCCGGTTCCTCAACGTCCCCGCCGGCCAGCGCTCCTGGCAGGCGGTGTTGCTGGGCCAGGGCAGCGAGTTCGCCTTCGTGGTGTTTGGTGCGGCGACCGTGGCCGGCATCTTGACCGATCAATGGGGCAAGAGCCTGACCCTGGCGGTGGCCTTGTCCATGTGCCTGACGCCTTTGCTGATCGTGTTGCTGGATCGGTTCGAGTCCGTCGCCAAGAAAAACAAACGCGAATCCGACCTCGTCGATCAGCAGAACCCACGGGTGATCATCGCCGGGTTCGGGCGTTTCGGGCAGATCGCCGGACGTCTGTTGATGTCTTGCGGCGTCGAGGTGGTGGTATTGGATCACGACCCTGACAACATCGAGACGCTGCGTAAATTCGGCGTGAAAGTCTTTTATGGCGATGCCACGCGCCTCGACTTGTTGCATGCAGCCGGCGCGGCCCAAGCGGTGGTGCTGATCAATGCGATCGACGATCGGGAAGACAACCTGACGCTGACCCGGCTGGCCCAGGAGCACTTTCCCGCGTTGCAGTTGATCGTGCGGGCGCGGGACATGGGACACCTCATCACCCTTCGGCAGATGGGCGTGGAGGCGGCTGAGCGGGAAACCTTCGAGAGTGCGCTGTCATTGGGTCGCAGTGCGCTGGAGCACATGGGCGTGGGGGCTTACGAAGCGCGCGAGCGGGCAGACCAGTTCCGACGGCTGAATCTCAAGATGCTGGAGGAAATCGTCGCCCAGCCGGAAGATGACCTCAAGTTCCGCCACGATGCCTACCGGCGCGCCAATGCGCTGCTCACGGACATGTTCAACGAAGACCGTGCCCGCCCCGTCGACAACTGGCAGGAACACCATCGCAACGAAACGGAAAAGACGACCGGTTGACCGGCGTCACACACGCCCGAATTTGCGCCGGTACGCCACCGGCGTCAGCCCGGTCAGCGCCTTGAACATCCGTTGCAAATTGGAGCTGCTGCTGAAACCCAGCTCGGCACCGATGCTGGCGAGGGGCTGCGCCGTCAACGTCAGGCGTTCGCTGACTTGGTTCAACTTGATGCGCCGGGCGTAGGCCGCGACAGTCTGACCCGTTTCACGGCTGACCTTGCGCGCCAGGGTGCGCTCGGACACCGCCAACTGGCTGGCCAGTGCCTGCACAGTGACCCGCTCGGCCGGCATCTGTTCGATCAACCCATGCAACTGCCGCAACCATCCGCTGGGTTGCTCGATCAGGGCGGTGCCCTGGAACGCCGCATGGGGAATGGCCGGGCGCGGCAGCACCATGAGTCGCGTGATATCGCGCAGTACGTCGCTGCTGACGCTGCGTTCGATGAGTTTTTCGGCGATGGGCAGGTAGCCGTTCACCCCAGACGCGGTCGCCGTGCGCTCGTTGAACACGCAGTTCTGCTCGCTTTGCCAATGGACGTTTCGATACTGCTGCTGCATCGCCTGCGCCAGCCACCAGGTCACCGTCGCGCCCTGCCCGTCCAATCGGCCGGCGGCGGCCAGCAGGCAGACACCGGTGCAATAGGACCAGAGCTGAAGCGATCGGGCATGCTTGGACAGCGCGCTCACGAGGGTTGTCTGTTCAGCCAGCAGCGCATTCACCTGCTCGGCCGACTCGGCCCAGAAACCGGGAACCAGGACGGCGTCCAGCCCGGCGCTGCCCAACGCCGCTTCCGCCTGCAGGGTCACGCCATGGGCACACACCACCGGCCCGGCCTGCAACGCGATGTAGCGGGCCTCGAACAGCGCCCGCCCTCCTCTGCGGTTGGCGGCATGCAGCAGATCGGCGAACGCGAACAGGCCGGCGGGCATGCAGCCGGGAAACAGGAGCAAACCGATGCGAAGTTTGTTGGTCATGGCCTGAAACGAATCAAAGATGTCAGATCCGGCCATTATGCACACCGGACCGAGTCGGCACCATGAAGCGCTCGCTCAACAGGAACGCCCCATGAACATCCAGCAGATCCGTAACGCCACGATCATTCTTGAACTCGGCCCGTATCGCGTGCTCGTCGACCCGATGCTGGCTGGCCAGGGCACGCTGCCGCCGCTTCGCCTGTTTGGTGCCACGCAACGCAATCCGCTGGTGGCGCTTCCGGCCTCGACAGCGCAGGCCCTCGAGACCGTCACCCATTGCTTGATCACCCACTGCCAGAAAGGCCATTTCGACCATCTGGACCGCGCGGCCAAGCGCTGGCTGAGGGAAAAACAGATCCCGGTCATCTGCACGCCCCATGACGCGCCCTATCTCAACAAGCGTGGCTTGAATGTCCAGGCGCTCGCCCAGGCCCATGACCAACCCACCCCATTCCTGGGCGGCACTATTCGCACCGTCCGGTGCACCCACGGGCTGGGCCTGGTGGGCAAGTTGATGGAGCACGGCGTCGGCTACCTGATCGAGCTGCCCGGCGAACCGAGCGTCTACCTCACCGGCGATACCGTGCTCACCCCCACCGTGTGCGAATTCGTCTTGCGACACCAGCCACAGGTCAGCGTGGTTCCGGCAGGCGGGGCACGGTTCGATATCGGCGGCGACATCATCATGGGCATCGACGAGACACTGGAATTCACTCGCTTATCTCGCGGGACCGTGGTGGCCAATCACCTGGAAGCGATCAGCCACTGCCCGACGACCCGCAAGGCCCTGGCCGCAGCCGCCGTGAAGGCCGGTGTCGCAGACCGGTTGTTGATACCGGAGGATGGCGAGACGTTGGTCTTTCGGGCGAGCATTCCTCGGCCAGCCCGAGTATGACGCCCGAGCCAGGGCAAGCCCTGGCTGCCTGACGCCATCGTGAGCAAGCGCGCTCCCAAAGGAATGCAGGAACGCCGCAGCAATGGACGGTAAACTGCGGCGGTCCTTTTTCTTTTCCAGCATGAGGCTTTGCATGAGCAACCCAGATATCACGTTTATTCCAGATTCGGATGAGGACTCCATTTCCTCCGACGTCGCCGGTTTCGGCGGCCTGCTGGTTTCCACGCAAATCCCCACCCACGCCGACGGCAGCCTGGAACTGGGTGACATCACGCTGCAGAGCGAATGCACGCTGCAAGCCCTAAAGAGCGCCCTGGAAGGCGCCGGCAGTTCCATGGACCGGGTCCTGCACCTGACCATCTACCTGACCGACATGGCTGACCGCGCCGCTTTCAACGAGGTCTACAAACGTTTCTTCGCCAAGCCTTGGCCGGTTCGCGCCGCCGTGGGCGTGGCCGCGCTGGCGGTTGAAGGGATGAAGGTGGAAGTGACGGCGATGGCGGCGAAGGGTTGAACTGACCAAGCTCCAACAGGTACGACTCCTTTGTGGCGAGGGGATTTATCCCCGCTGGACTGCGCAGCAGTCCCAATGTCTGCCAACTCGGTGTGTCAGCTTGATCACTACCTGCCTTTTTTGGGGCTGCTTCAGCCCAGCGGGGATAAATCCCCTCGCCACAGATAGTGGTTAACCCAGGCTCCAGCCCAGCAGGGGACCTTGTTAATCCAGATGTAGGAGCATTCGGGATCGGGCTACGTTGTCTTGCGCCGTTGCCTACAACTGCGCCAGAATCCGCCGGCTTGTGCGCCTTGGGCCAGGGCTCTATCGTTTCCGGGTCGCTGATTGAATCAGCGATCGGGTTTGGTAGCCCGGCTTTTGACTTGTCGCATAGCCCTTGTCATACAGTCCATTTCGGAACTGTTTTATGGCGGTCATGCGCAGGGCGTCTTCGGACGCGCCGGTTCTCCAAGTCACCGGTCTACCAACCCGCGTATGGCCGCCACCCTTCGTTTGGTAGCGAGAGTGATGGCTCCATTTTTCGATTTGGAGATTCAACCATGTTCAAACCAACACCCAACCCACCGGACACCGATCCAGGCCAGCTCTTCACCGTCGCCCATGGCGTCGACACCGAAACCCTGCTCGCCAACCTCAGCGAAACCCTGGCCTCGGCCAATGCCATGGTCAGTGACCTGGCGTTCGACCAGGAAGGTCCCAGGCGCCACATTATCCTGGGTATCCAGCAACTGATCGAGCTGGGCGCATTGCTGGCGAACCGCGCGCTGGATAACGTCGAAGCACGCTAGCCCTCATCACAAAAGGCCTGTATTTGATCGTTCCCACGCTCTGCGTGGGAATGCATCCCGTGACGCTCTGCGTCACATCCCAGAAGCAGAACGCGGAGCGTCCCTGGCGGCATTCCCACGCGGAGCGTGGGGACGATCGACTGGAGTATGCCTGGCTATTCCCTGGACAATCCGCTCCCCCAATCCCCGCCTATACTTCTTTGCCAATCCCCCCGGGGCCTGCACTTCCAACAATAAAAAGCAGAGGTGGAACATGGTCTGGCAACAAGTCTACGATCCCTTCGGTAATACGGTGCTGTCGACGCTCCTGGCGGCGGTTCCGGTGGTGGTGATGCTGGCGTCCCTCGCGTTCTTTCATGTCAAGGCGCATCTGGCGGCGCTGTATGCCCTGGCCTCGGCGTTGCTCATTGCGATTTTCGCCTTCGGCATGCCCGCCGGCATGGCCGGGTCTGCGGCGCTTTATGGCGCCGCCAACGGGTTGCTGCCCATTGGCTGGATTGTCCTCAACATCATTTTCCTGCACCGGCTGACCACCGAGAACGGCTCATTCAAGGTCCTGCAGGACTCCCTCGCGCGCATCACCGATGACCGACGCCTGCAATTGCTGCTGATCGCCTTTTGCTTCGGTGCGTTCTTCGAAGGCGCGGCGGGCTTCGGCACGCCAGTGGCGGTGACCGGCGCGATCCTGATCGGGCTCGGGTTTTCGCCCCTGGCCGCCTCGGGCCTGGCGCTGATCGCCAACACCGCGCCCGTGGCGTTCGGTGCCCTGGGCACGCCCATCATCACCCTGGCCAAAGTCACCGGGCTGGATGAGATGGAGCTGTCGATGATGGTCGGGCGGCAGTTGCCGTTTTTTTCGGTGCTGGTGCCGTTCTGGTTGATCTGGGCCTTCGCCGGGTGGCGCAAGATGCTGGAGGTCTGGCCGGCCATCCTGGTGGCCGGTGTCAGCTTCGCCATCCCGCAGTTCCTGGTGTCGAACTACCATGGGCCAATGCTGGTGGACGTGATTGCCGCGCTGATCTCCATGGCTTGCCTCGCCGGGTTCCTCAAAGTCTGGAAGCCGGCCACGGTGCACACTTCGGCGGCGCTGTCGGGCCGGCACGATGACTCGAAAATCGAAGCGAGCGAGCAACAGCAACCGGTCGCAAGCGGCGCTTTCGCCAGCGACAACCGCCCCGCCGTGCTACGGGCCTGGATGCCATGGATCATCCTCACGGTATTCGTGTTCGCCTGGGGCACCCAGGGCTTCAAGAACATTTTCGACACCCGCCCGGCCATCGACCCGCAGACCCAATCGGCCAAGCTCGACCCCCAGGGCAAACCGATGCGCGAGGCCAACCCGATCTTCTCGCCCTTGCTGACCTTCGGGACCATCCACCAGCAGATCGAAAAAGTCCCGCCCGTGGTGCCCCAGCCTAAAACCGAAGAAGCGGTCTACAAGTTCAACTGGTTCACCGCCACCGGCAGCGGCATCTTCCTGGCGGCGATTCTCGGTGGCTTGCTGATGGGCTATTCCATCCCGCAACTGCTGCATCACTACCTGCGAACGCTCTGGGTGGTGCGCTACTCGCTGATCACCATCGTGGCGATGTTGGCCCTGGGGTTTCTCACGCGCTACTCAGGCCTGGACGCGACCATGGGCCTGGCCTTCGCCGCCACGGGCATTTTCTACCCCATGTTCGGCACCCTGCTGGGCTGGCTCGGCGTGGCGCTGACCGGCTCGGACACGGCCTCCAACGTGCTGTTCGGCGGCTTGCAACGGGTGACAGCGGAGCAGTTGGGGCTCAGCCCTGTGCTGATGGCGGCGGCCAACAGTTCCGGCGGGGTCATGGGCAAGATGGTCGACGCCCAATCGATCGTGGTCGCCTCCACCGCGACCCGTTGGTACGGTCACGAAGGCGAGATCCTGCGCTACGTGTTTTTCCACTCGGTGGTGCTGGCGATTCTGGTGGGCGGGCTGGTGACGTTGCAGGCGTATGTGGCGCCGTTCACGCATATGGTCGTCGGCGGACATTGATAGATAGGGACGTGAGGATGTGCTTTTGTGGCGAGGGAGCTTGCTCCCGCTCGGTTGCGCAGCGACCGCAAAAAACGGGGCCGCTGCGCGCCCCAGCGGGAGCAAGCTCCCTCGCCACAGGTGAACGCCTTCAAAACAGATTGGCGCACCTACCATGAAAGCACGTTTACTGAACGCTTTTCAGCTTGACCACATCACCGGACACCGAGGTGGTGTAGCCGGTCAGGACCCAGGCCCAGAACCAGTTTTCCTGGACTTGGGTGTTGATCATGGCGTCGCCGCCCTTGGCCTTGATCGCTGCGGTCTGGGCACGCACGAAACGGTTGTTCTGGCGGATCGGGATCAGGCCGAACAGCAGCAGGCCGGTGGCCTTGGCTTCACTGTGGCCGACAACGGTGTATTGGCTGCTGTCGTATTGCTGGGTTTTCATCGCGGTACCGGTGCAACCCGCCAGGGCCAGGCCGAACAGTGCGCAGGCGACAACTTTGCTGATGTGGTTCATTGAATACTCCATGAGAAAACGCCCGGGATCCGTCTCTCGGGCGGCACGTACTCTAACCGATCAGCAACAAATTGACACACGATAATCCGCCCAATTCAGTGCCTGGAAGGCTCATCGCAGAGCCATCCGTCAGTTGCATCTCCAGCGAAGCAGGCCCTCGTCGATAACATGAAAACTGCGCCACGGAAGGCAGTTCTTGCCTTGACGGCCGATAGGTAACGGCCGGTCCCGTTGGAGGGTTTTATCATGATTGACCTGACTGTCTGGAACATTACCCTGCCCGTGCAAACGCCGGCGCAGGTCGTGGCGACCAAAGCCATGCCGACCCTGAAAAACAAGTATTTCGACAACAACGGCCAGCGGATCGTCTTCTGGGCGCCGGTCACCGGCTCCCATACCGGTAAAAGCGAGTACCCGCGCTCGGAACTGCGGGAAACCGGCAAAGACGGCAAGCTGCGCAACTGGCGCTACAACAGCGGCACCAACACCCTCAAGGGCGAGCTGTCGGTGAACCAGGTGCCTTCCGAAGGCCGCGTGGTGGTGGCGCAGATTCACGCCAAGGATGCGCCGACGCCCTTGTTGAAACTGGTGTACCGCTACGAAAAGGGTATCGGCAATATCGACGTGGAATATCGAGTCAAGCCCAAGGACAAGAAGAGCCCGGTGATCTACACCGTGCCCAAGGTACCGTTGAACAAATCCTTCTCGTACACGCTGCAAATGGACAAGCAAGGCCAGCTCTCGGTGCTGATCGGCAACGGTGGCAAACAGGTGAAGCTGGACAAGTCCTGGCAAGGCTACGATTTCTATTTCAAGGCCGGCGTCTACACCTTGGACAACAAAGGCTATTCCAATGAAGGCGGGAAAGTGACCTACACCAAACTGAGCGTCAGTCACAAATGACTGACGCCCAGCCCTGCTTCAGGCCTTTGACGGCGCAACAAGCGCCTGCTGGCCACGGAAGGTAAACAGGAAGCAGACCAACACCAGCAGCGCGAATCCGGCCGGGAACAGCCAGATGCTCTGCCAGTCATGACCGCCGGCCACGACAAAGTGATCGGTCACCTGCCCCGCCACCCAGAAGCCGATCAGCATGCCCACACCGTAGGTCGCCAGGGTAATCAGGCCCTGGGCCGAGCTGCGAAAGCGTTCCGGTGCCTTGGCGTCGGTGTAGATCTGCCCCGAGACAAAAAAGAAGTCGTAGCAGATACCGTGCAAGGCAATGCCGGTGAACAGCATGAACGCCAGGTCGCCGTTATTGCCGTAGGCGAACAACACATAGCGCAGCGCCCACGCCAACATGCCCACCAACAGCGCCAGCTTGATGCCGAAGCGCTGGATGAACAGCGGCAACAGCAGCATGAACAACACTTCGGACACCTGCCCGATGGCCATCTTCGCCGTGGGGTTGGTCATCCCGGTTTCGGCCAGGAACGGGTTGGCATTCTGGTAATAGAACGCCAAGGGAATGCAGATCAGGATCGAGGCGATGAAGAACACCAGGTAGCTGCGATCCTTCAACAGACCCAACGCGTCCAGCCCCAGCAGTTGCCTTACACCACCTGTGCCGGCCTGCTCCTTGAGCGGTGCCGTGGCCGGCAGCGTAAAGCTGTAGAGCCCCAGGACCAGGGACGCGATGGCCGCCATCAGGAAGGTATTGCGCAAACCGCCTGCCGAGATCGCTTCGCGCGAATCCCAGGCGAACACAAAACTGATCACCACGCCGGCGACGATCCAGCCAATGGTGCCCCACACCCGGATGCGCGAGAACTCCAGCGCCGGGTCGCGCATTTGCCGGAACGCCACGGAATTGACCAGGGCCAGCGTCGGCATGTAGACCACCATGTACGCCAGCACGTACGGGTAGAACACGCTGAAATCCGCCGCCGAATACAGCTGATACAGCAACACCGCGCCGAGCAGGTGCAACACTGCCAGGATCCGTTCGGCATTGAAGTAGCGGTCGGCGATCAGGCCAACGACAAACGGCGCAATGATCGCCCCCCACGATTGCGTGGAAAACGCCATGCCGATCTGCCCGCCGCTGGCGCCCAGCGTGCTGGAGAGAAAAGTCCCCAGGGTGACGAACCAGCCACCCCAGATAAAGAATTGCAGGAACATCATCACGCTGAGGCGTGCGTTCATCGTGGTCATGACAGTCACCGTTTTATTGTTGTTCTTGTGAAGAAAGAAAAAACACATCGCTTTTGTTGCAAAGGGATTTACCTCCACTGTGGGAGCAAGGCTTGCCCGCGATGGCCACGCCGCGGTCTAACCCTTGAACCGCGTTTTCGTTCATCGCGGGCAAGCCTTGCTCCCACAATGGGTTTCCTGGCCATTGGGTTTTGGCCACAGGTTTTTGGGTTGAGCCGGCTACCTCAACAGGCCCAACAACCGCCGATTGGAATCCTCATCCGCCGTGACACTGGCGAAGTCATCGAACGCCTTGCCAGTCTTGCTGATCATGTGCCGCTGGATGAACGCCGCCCCTTCTGCCGCTCCCTGTTGCGAATCCTTCAGGCAGCACTCCCATTCCAAAACCGCCCAACCGCTGAAATCGTATTGGGTCAGCTTGCTGAAGATCGATTTGAAATCGATCTGGCCATCGCCCAACGAACGGAACCGCCCGGGGCGATCGACCCAGCCCTGGTAGCCGCCGTACACCCCGGAACGGGCATCGGGGCGGAACTCGGCGTCCTTGACGTGAAACATGCGAATGCGCGCGTGGTAGCGGTCGATGAAGCCCAGGTAGTCCATCTGTTGCAGCAGCAGATGGCTGGGGTCGTAGAGAATCGCCGCCCGTGGGTGATGATCGACCGCCTCCAGGAACTGTTCGAACGAGGCCCCATCGTGGAGGTCTTCGCCGGGGTGGATTTCGTAGCACAGGTCCACACCCGCTGCATCGAAGCAGTCGAGAATCGGCAACCAACGCCGGGCCAGTTCGGCGAAACCTTGCTCCACCAGGCCCGCCGGGCGCTGCGGCCAGGGATAGAGATACGGCCACAGCAGCGCGCCGGAAAACGTTGCATGGGCCTTGAGGCCCAACCGTTGGCTGGCGCGGGCGGCCAGCTTGAGTTGCTCGATCGCCCATTCGGTCCGCGCCTGGGGCTGGCCGCGCAGATGGGCCGGGGCGAAGTCGTCGAACAGCGCGTCGAACGCCGGGTGCACCGCCACCAACTGGCCTTGCAGGTGCGTCGATAACTCGCTGATCTCGACACCAGCCTGGGCACAGGTGGCCTTGAGTTCATCGCAATAATCCTGGCTCTCAGCGGCCCTGGCCAGGTCGATGTACTGCGTGCCCGACGTTGGCAGTTGAATGGCTTTGTAGCCTTGCGACGCCGCCCATTGGGCAATATTGGCCAGGGTGTCGAACGGTGCTTCGGCGGACATGAACTGCGCCAGGAAAATGCCTGGGCCGCGCAGGCCGCTCGGTGATGTGTCGAGGGTATTCACAGCAAGGATGCTCCGGTTTGCACGGTGGTCCACTTCGCGTCGCCACGGTGGTTGAGGAGGACGGCCTCGATGAATGCCATGCCCCGCAAGCCGGTCTCGATGCCGGGCACGCCTGGGGCGTCAGGGCCTTCGACATGGCTGCGAATGGCCTGGGCGAAATCGCCGTAGAGGTTGGCCATGGCCTCCAGGTAGCCTTCGGGATGCCCAGCCGGCAGGCGCATGCGCCGGGTCGCCGCCGCGCACAGCCACGGCTGGCCGACACCACTGCGCAGGATCCGCAGGGGTTGGTCAAAGGCGCGATGGATCAGGCTCGCCGGTTCTTCCTGGCGCCACTCCAGGGCGCCCTTGTCACCGTAGACGCGAATCTTCAGCGGGTTCTCTTCGCCGGTGCAGACCTGGCTTGCGATCAACGCGCCGCTGGCACCGCTCGCCATCTTGAACAGCATCGCGGCGTCGTCATCCAATTGCCGGCCCGGGATGTGCGTACCCAAGGCGGCGCATAGCTGTTGGATAGGCTGGTCCGCGACGAACTCGGCCAGGGAAAACGCGTGGGTGCCAATGTCGCCGATGCAACCGCCCAACCCCGACTGGCCGGGGTCGTCGCGCCATTCGGCCTGTTTATTGCCCTGGGCGGCGACATCCTGGCTGAGCCAGCCTTGGGGGTACTCGACCAGTACTTTGCGCACCTGGCCGATCACGCCCGAGCGCACCATGTCCCGGGCCTGCCACACCATGGGATAGCCCAGGTAGGTGTGGGCCAGGCCGTAGAGGCAACGGCTGCCTTGCAGCACCTCCCTGAGGGCCAGCAACTCCTTGAGGTCCAGTGCGGCGGGTTTCTCGCTGAACACATGGAACCCGGCTTTCAAGGCCTGGCTGGCAATGGGTGCATGAAGATGATTGGGCGTGACGATCACCAGCAGCTCCATGCGCTGATCCAGTGGCAGCAGCGCTTCGGTGTCGAGCATCTGCTGCCAGTCGTGGTAGCAACGGGACCCGGCCAGGCCCAGGGCCGCGCCGGTCTGCCGAGTGTTGTGCGGGTCGCGGCTGAAGGCGCCGCAGACCAGTTCGAAACCGCCGTCCAGACCCGCGGCCTGACGATGGGCCTGGCCGATGAAGGCGCCCTCTCCACCGCCGACGAAGCCCATTCTTATTTTCGGTGCTACAGGATTCATCGCGATTCTCTTCCTGTCAGGATGATGATGTAACCGGTTACATCATGGCAGAAATCTAGGCTCAGTTTTCCTGCGTGTCAAACCCGATGAGGCCATGCATGAACATTTGTGAGGCGCCCAACCTGCGGTAAGCTCCCCAACCGTAGCCCCTGCCCCCTGAGGTGATTTTGTCCAACATTCGTGAAGTGGCCCGGCTGGCCGGTGTTTCGGTGGCCACGGTGTCCAGAACCCTGAAATCGCCCGAACGGGTGCTTCCCGAGACGCGGGACAAGGTCAACGCGGCAGTGGAACAGGCCGGCTATCGGCCCAACCTGATGGCGGTGCAATTTCGCTCCCGGCGCACCGGCAACCTGGTGATCCTGGTGCCGGCCATCGCCAATACGTTTTTCGCCCGGGTGATCAGCGGCGCGCAGCAAGCCGCGCAGGCAGCGGGTTATCGATTGCTGCTGTGCGACACCCAGGGCCGCGCGCAGATCGAGCGGGAATTCGCCGCCCTGGTCTACGCCCACCAGGCCGACGGGGTGATCCAGTTGCGCGCCAGCGATCCTTTCGAATCGATGCCCGCAGGCGCTGAAAGCCTGCCGCTGGTCAACGCCTGCGAAGTGGTCAAGCACGCCCCCTACCCGACCATCAGCCTCGACAACCGCGCCGCCGCCCAGGCCATGACCGAGCATCTGATCGGCCTCGGCCATCGCCGCATCGGCATCATCAAGGGGCCACGCAGCAGCCCGTTGACCCTGGACCGCGTGGCCGGCTACCAGGATGCCCTGAACCAGGCCGGTATCGCCGTCGACCCAAGCCTGATCTGCCATGGCGACTTCACCTTGAAGGCCGGCGACGATGGCGCCGGCGCGATGCTGGAGCAAGCCGACCGTCCCAGCGCGCTGTTCTGTGAAAACGACGAGATGGCCATCGGCGCGCTCAGGCGCATCAAGCAGATGGGCCTGCGGGTGCCCGAGGATATTTCCCTGGTGGGTTTTGACGACATCCCGTTCGCCGCCTATTGCGACCCGCCCCTGACCACCATTTCGCAGCCTGCCGAAGCGTTTGGGCAAAAAGCGGTGGAGATGCTGATTGCCTTGATCGAGAAAAAGCCGATTGCCGAGCGGCATGTGGTGTTGCCGTTTGAGTTGACGGTGCGTGGCAGTACGGCGCCCCTGGCATAACAAGGAACCTGTGGCGAGGGGATTTATCCCCGTTGGGCCGCGAAGCGGACCTGAAACCTGATGCTCCGGTGTGTCAATTTGATTGGGTTGTTCATTAATGGGGCCGCTTCGCGGCCCAGCGGGGATAAATCCCCTCGCCACAAAACCTCCTGACCACGGCTTTACTCGCCATCACCCGCGTTTGAACTACAGTGGAAGAACTCTGCATAAAGCCATAACAAGACGGAGAGGTCCCCCCATGCGAGTCAACAAGCGCTTCACCCTCCTGGCCGCCGCGGCCGCCTTGGCGGTTACCACCGCGGCCCAGGCTGCCCCGGTGTATATCAACATCCTGACGGGGGGCACCAGCGGGGTTTATTACCCGATCGGGGTCGGGCTTTCACAGATCTACAGCAACGGCATCCAGGACGCCAAGACATCGGTGCAAGCCACCAAGGCCTCGGTGGAAAACCTGAACCTGCTGCAAGCCGGGCGCGGGGAGCTGGCCCTGGCCTTGGGCGACTCGGTGGCGGACGCCAAGAACGGCGTGGAAGACGCCGGTTTCAAGGCGCCGCTGACCAAGCTGCGTGCCATCGCCGGCGCCTACCCCAATTACATCCAGATCGTCGCCAGCCAGGAGTCCGGCATCAAGACCCTGGCCGACCTCAAGGGCAAGACCGTTTCCGTTGGCGCGGCGAAGTCCGGCACCGAACTCAATGCCCGGGCCATCTTCAAGGCTGCGGGGCTGACCTACCAGGACATGAAGGTCCAGTACTTGCCGTTCGCCGAATCGGTGGACTTGATCAAGAACCGCCAACTGGACGCCACGCTTCAATCCTCGGGCCTGGGCATGGCGGCCATTCGCGACCTGGCCTCGACCATGGCGTTGAACTACGTATCGGTGCCCACCGATGTGGTGGAGAAAATCGCCAACCCGGCGTACCAGAGCGCAATGATCCCGGCCAATACCTACGACGGCCAGACCGACGCCGTACCCACCGTGGCCATCACCAACATCCTGGTCACCCGCGAAGATGTCCCGGATGAGGTGGCCTACCAAATGACCAAGCTGCTGTTCGAGAACCTCACCCGCCTGGGCACCTCCCATTCGGCGGCCAAGGACATCACCCTGAAGAACGCCGCGAAAAACCTGCCAATCGCGCTCCACCCCGGCGCCGAGCGCTACTACAAGGAAGTGGGCGCGCTGTAGCCCGATACGGTCAACGGCGCTCGCTGTCGTTGGCCGTCGTGTTTTCGCCCCTTGGATGTGAACAGAAGGCAGGCACCTCATGAGTGAAGACCAGCACGGCATCGCCACGGACCCGCGGGACTGGCCCAAGACGCTGTTCTACGTGGCCTTGTTGTTTTCAGTGTTTCAGATCGTCACCGCCGCGTTTTCTCCGGTTTCCAGCATCGTGCTGCGGGCGGTGCATGTCGGCTTTCTGCTGTGGGTGGTGTTCCTCAGCTACCCGGCCTATGGCAAGCAGCGACCCTGGCAACCCTTGGCCTGGGTCTTGAGCCTGGGGGGCGTCGCGACGGCTGTCTATCAGTGGGTGTTCGAGGCCGACCTGATCCAGCGCTCTGGCGACCTGACCACCGCCGACATGATCATCGGCGTGATCCTGATTGTGCTGGTGTTCGAAGCCGCACGACGGGTGATGGGCATCGCCCTGCCGATCATTTGCGGCGTATTCCTGGCCTATGGCCTGTTCGGCGAATATCTGCCAGGCGACTTGGCCCATCGCGGCTATGGCGTCGATCAAATCATCAACCAACTGTCGTTCGGCACCGAAGGGCTGTATGGCACACCCACCTACGTGTCGGCCACGTATATCTTCCTGTTCATCCTGTTCGGCGCCTTCCTGGAAAAGGCCGGCATGATCAAGCTGTTCACCGATTTCGCCATGGGCCTGTTCGGCCACAAACTGGGCGGACCGGCGAAAGTAGCCGTGGTGTCATCGGCGCTGATGGGCACCATCACCGGCTCGGGCATCGCCAACGTGGTCACCACCGGGCAATTCACCATCCCGTTGATGAAGCGCTTCGGCTACAAGGCGGCGTTTGCCGGCGGTGTAGAGGCCACGTCCAGCATGGGCAGCCAGATCATGCCGCCAGTGATGGGCGCGGTAGCGTTCATCATGGCCGAAACCATCAATGTGCCGTTCGTTGAAATCGCCAAGGCCGCATTGATACCCGCGTGCCTGTACTTCGGCTCGGTGTTCTGGATGGTTCACCTGGAAGCCAAGCGCTCCGACCTCAAGGGCTTGCCCAAGGACCAGTGCCCCAGCGCCTGGGGTGCGGTCAAGGAGAGCTGGTTCCTGCTGATCCCGCTCGGGGTGTTGGTCTACCTGTTGTTTTCCGGACGCACACCGCTGTTTTCCGGCATGGTCGGCCTGGCGCTGACGGCCATCGTGATTCTCGGCTCGGCGATCATTCTCAAGGTCTCGAACTACGCGTTGCGCTGTGCCTTCTGGATCGCGCTGGGGCTGCTGTGCGTCGGTTTTTTCCGACTGGGCATCGGTGTCGTGTTTGCGGTGATCGGCGTGTTGGTGGTGGCCTGCTGGTTCATGCAAGGCACGCGGGAAACCCTCGTCATCTGCCTGCATGCCCTGGTGGATGGCGCGCGTCACGCCGTTCCGGTGGGGATCGCCTGCGCCTTGGTGGGCAGCATCATCGCGGTGGTCTCGCTGACCGGCGTGGCCTCCACTTTTGCCGGCTACATCCTCGCCATCGGCCGGGACAACCTGTTGCTGTCACTGATCCTTACCATGCTCACCTGCCTGGTACTGGGCATGGGCATCCCGACCATTCCCAACTACATCATCACCAGCTCGATCGCCGCGCCCGCCCTACTGGAACTGGGCGTGCCGCTGATCGTGTCGCACATGTTCGTGTTCTATTTCGGCATCCTCGCCGACCTGACGCCACCAGTGGCACTGGCGTGTTTCGCCGCAGCGCCCATTGCCCGGGAAAGTGGCCTGAAGATCAGCTTCTGGGCAGTGCGCATCGCCCTCGCCGGCTTCGTCATTCCGTTCATGACGGTCTATAACCCGGCACTGATGCTCCAGGGCGACAACCTGTGGATGACCGCGTACATGCTGATCAAGACGTTGTTGGCCGTCGGGCTTTGGGGGATGGCATCCACCGGTTACCTGCAACAGAAAATGCCGATTTGGGAACGCCTGCTGTGCTTTGCCGCTGGCGCGTTGCTGGTGGTAGCCCTGCCATTGACCGACGAGATTGGCTTCGTACTGGGTGGGTTGCTGATTTTCCAGCACGTCTGGCGCTCGCGACGTGCCGGGCGGGCCTTGGCGTGATCGGTTTGTGCCTGGGCCTGTCCGGCGTGGTCTGGGCCCAGCTTCCCGTTGCCGACTTCACGCTGGCATGGAACCACACCATCGAAAAGATCCGCTGGGAGGAAGACTATCGCGTCAGCGAACAGGGCCTGGTGCTGGGTGAAGCCAGGGTCAAGGGCAATGGCGCGGGCATGGAGATTCCCGACAATGCCCGGCTGGAAAATGGCAGCTGGCACTATCAACGCCAGGTGCCGCCCCTGCAACCGCTGAAACTGGGGCGCACGCCGCAGGCTGGCGATTATCAGTTGTGTTTCGATGGCGGTTGTCGGGCGATGAGCCATTGGCTGGGGCCGCCGACAGAGGGCCAGCCGACCGTGGAGCTGTGGAGTTGCAAACAATCCTGAACCCATCAGAGGATACCCCACTGAACACACCCTTGTGACTAGGCCGTGGGAGCAAGGCTTGCCCGCGATACAGGCGACTCGATTTCTGAAAGACCGCATCGCCTGTATCGCGAGCGAGCTTTGCTCCCACAGTATCCTCGCCACAATGGAGAACCGTTCACTCAGGCAAACGTCGCCCCCCGTGTATTCACGAACAGCGAATACAACGAGTGGCTGCCGGCCATGAACAACCGATTGCCTTCCCGGCCGCCGAAGCAGACGTTGGGGCAGCGCTCCGGCAGGGAGATGTGCCCGATGGCCTTGCCTTCAGGGTTGAACACCCGCACGCCATCGAGTTTTTCCAGGTCGGCCTTGGGGTCGCCATTGCCACCCCAACCGCACCAGAGGTTGCCGCTTTCATCGCATTTGATCCCATCGATCGCCGCGTAATCCAGGCCTTCGATGTGCTTGCGCCGCTCGCCCAGCGTGCCGTCATCCTTGACCGTGATCGCCCAGATCAAGCGGTTGGGCTTGGCCCGGCCTTCGACCACGTAGAGAGTTTTTTCGTCCGGAGAAAAACACAGCCCGTTCGGCCCCGCCAGGTCATCGATCACCCGAGTGACCTTGCCGTTTTCACCATCGATGCGATACACCGCGTGGGGCTGGACAGGCGTCACTTTGTGCCCTTCGTAGTTGTTGCCGGTCTGGAACGGTGGGTCGGTGAACCAGACCGAACCATCGCGCTTGCACACGATGTCATTGGGCGAGTTGAAAGGCTTGCCCTCGAAACTGTCCGCCAGCACGGTGAGGGTGCCGTTGTGCTCGGTGCGGGTGATGCGTCGGCCTTCGCTGGCGGTGGTGGAGCCTTCGCACACCAGCAACCGGCCCTGGCGATCGCGGCACATGCCGTTGGAGAAATTGGAATTTTCGCGGTACACCGACAGGCTGCCGGTGATTTCATCCCAGCGCACGATACGGTTGTTGGGAATGTCACTGACCAGCAGGTAACGACCGTCACCGACCCACACCGGCCCTTCCGCCCAACGCAGGCCCGTGGCGAGCTTCTCCACGCTGGCGTTGAAGATGCGCAAGTCCATGAAGCTGGGGTCAAGGATGTTGATCAGCGGGTCCGGGTAACGCTGGCTCAAGGGTTCGGCCTGGGCAAGACCCGGCAGGTTGCCAAGGGCGGCGGCAGCGGCCGAGACCACCAGGGATTTTTTCAGGAAAACCCGGCGGCCCTGATCGGCGGCGGTTGCAGATTGCGAAGCATCCATCGTGCGTCTCCGTTAATTATTATTGGACGGGACGACAGTTTTACTCTGTGATAAGACATCGTACAAGCATGTGAGACGGCTCGTCCGAACAATTGATCAGTCCGGGTGCAGCGGTATACGAACGGTAAAAGTCGTGCCGACTCGCGCCTTCGAGTGAACCTCGATGGTGCCCTGATGGGCCGATACGATCGCCGAGGCGATGTGCAGACCCAGTCCGAGCCCGGCCGTGGAACCGTACTGCGCTTCACCGCTGCGCAGATTTCGGACCATTGGGTTGAAGATGTTGGCAATGGCCTCTTTCTCGATAGGCTTGCCCTGGTTGTTGATCGCGATCACGGCCATGTCCTCTTCAACGCTCAACGAAACAGTCACCGGCGTGCCTTCGGCGCCATGCTGGACGGCATTACCAATCAGGTTGGCGAACACCTGCTCCATGCGGGCCGGATCGAACAGCCCCTCCACGGCACCGGTCGTTTCAAAGAGGATTTTGCTTTCCGGGTGATAGGCCCGCGCCTCCTCCACCATGCCTTCGCAGGCGGCCACCAGATCGCCGTTGAAGCGCTGCACCGGAATGCCCGAACCCAGTTGGGTGCGGGTGAAGTCCAGCAGGTCGCCGACAATTTTGTTGGCCCGCTTGACGCTGGTGTAGATGCGCGACGTGATCTTGGTGGCTTTGGCGGGCAGGTCCCCCGCCCGCAGCAGCACTTCGGAACTCAGCAGGATCGCGCCCAAGGGGCTGCGCAGGTCATGCCCGAGAATCCCGAGAAAGATGTTGCGCGACGCATCCACCGCCCCCGAGTAACTGACGACGGACTCGGCCAAGGCCTGGTCCACGGCCTCGTTGAATCGAATCAGATCGTCCATGACCTGCTTGTGATCCAACTGCGTGTGCGGCATCCAGAGCATGAGCACGCTGGTGCGCAGGGCCCGGTATTCGGAAACCATTTGCTCCACGGTAAAACCCGAGGACTGGCGGATGACCGCATGGGTTTCGGCGGCGGTTTCGGCATCCGCCGGCGGAGCCTCCCCGTGGGACTTGGCAATTGCCTCCTTGCGCGTTTGCGAGGTGCGCAGGTCAGCGGCGATGGTGCGCAGCATCTGCTCGGCATGGTCGCGCAGGGCCACGGAGTCCATGCCTAGGGACGCAGGGGTTATGGTTTTGGCGAAGTCTTCCCACGCCTGAAGAATCGGCTCGATATTGTCGAGGATGAAATCGGCCAGGCGCATGGGTTTTTCCGCAAGTAGGGCGATGCTGTAGACGACACAGCGGCCTGATTGTTGTACAGCAAAGCACCGCACAATGTGGGTAATGCTGTTCATTTTTATTTGGTGTGTATATCCGTTATTTCGGTAACGGCGGCTGGCGGTTCCGCTCTTACAGCGGCTCACTTTTGAGAAGCGCAAAAGTAAGCAAAACGCTTCTGCCCCACCACTCGGCACCTCGCCTAGGCTCGGTGTGCCCTCACTCCGGCATTGCTCCGTGGGCCGCCGCGAAGGGCCATCCATGGCCCAGCGCGGCTATCCCGGCATCCATGCCGGGATGCCCACTGCGCAATGCCTGCGTTCGGCCAGCGTGGTTTGACGGGGCGTCGAGATCAAAATCCAAAGCAAAGCAAAGCAAAGCAAAGCAAAGCAAGAGCGCGACACGTCCAACATCTATGTAGCTGAACCACCGCCATCGCGAGCAAGCTCGCTCCCTCATTGGCCTGCGGTGAACACAAGACTCATGGACACCCAGAATCACCTGTGGGAGCTTGCTCGCGATGAGGCCGGCACATCCAACCTCTTCATCGACTGTGACACCGCCATCGCGAGCAGGCTCGCTCCCACAATGACCTGCGGTGAACACAAGACTCATGGACACCCAGAATCACCTGTGGGAGCTTGCTCGCGATGAGGCCGGCACATCCAACCTCTTCATCGACTGTGACACCGCCATCGCGAGCAGGCTCGCTCCCACAATGACCTGCGGTGAACACAAGACTCATGGACACCCAGAATCACCTGTGGGAGCTTGCTCGCGATGAGGCCGGCACATCCAACATCACCGCAAACTGCCCCTCCGCCTTCGCGAGCAAGCCCGCTCCCACAGGAGGAACGCGGTCTCCACCAAGAACCAGGCCGGCCGTTAGGCCGCCTCGCGGTGGACGTTGATCTCAGGCGCCCCGTTAACCACGCTGGCCGAACGCAGGTATTGCGCAGTGGGCACCTCGGCATGGATGCCGAGGTAGCCGCGCTGGGCCATGGATGGCCCTTCGCGGCGGCCCACGGAGCAATGCCGGAGTGAGGGCATGCCGAGCCCTAGCGAGGCACCGAGTGGTGGGGCAAAGCGTTTTTGGTTACTTTTGGCGCTCTTCCAAAAGTGACCCGCTGTAAGAGCGGAACAGCCAGCCGCCGTTACCGAAATAACGGATATACACACCAAAGCAAGTAAGTACCGAGGCAACCGCACCCATGCACCAGAACCCACAGGTCTGCGCACCTTGTCCCTTGCACCCCACGAGGTAAAAACCTTACAGTCATACGACAACCTATAACTAAAACAGCCGATCCGGGGCCTTTTGCCTTGGCGGCCGCCTTCGAGACACCTGCCATGACTCGCCCCATCGCTGCATCTGACACCCCCACACCGTTACCCCGCCACCTCGCGGTGCTCGTCCTGCTGTGCATGGGTTGTGCCTTCGCCGGCAACCACGTCGCCGCGCGGGCCGCGTTCGATGACGGTGCCGGTGTGCTGCTGGCGATCCTGCTGCGCTCGGGCGGGACGCTGCTGGTGCTGGCCGCGATGGTGCTCTGGCAACGACAAAGCCTGCGCCTGCCGCCCGGTGCGTGGCGTTGGCAATTGACGCTGGGGCTGTTGATCGGCGCCCAGAGCCTGTGCCTGTACTCCGCCGTGGCCCGGGTGCCAGTGGCGTTGGCGCTGCTGGTGGGCAACGTGTTTCCGATACTGCTGGCCTTGCTGACCTGGGCCCTGGGCGGACCACGCCCGACGGCGCGCACGGCTGCGTTGATGGGCATGATCCTGGTGGGCCTGGTGTTCGTGCTGGAAGTGCCGTCGCGGTTCTCGTCTGGGCAAGGCGTCGGCCCGCAATGGCTGCTGGGGGTGGGTCTGGCCTTTTGCGCGGCTTGTGCCTTTGCCTGCGCACTGTGGATCACCGATCACAAGTTGTCCCAGGTGCGCGGCTCGGTCCGCAGCCTGCTGACGATCTTCATCGTCTTCAGCAGCGTCAACCTCGCTGGCCTGACAGGCGCCCTGCCCGGCGGTTTCGACCTGCCAGCCAGCAACACCGGCTGGTTCGCCCTGGCGACCCTGGTGGTGCTCTATGGCACCGGGTTTACCGTGCTGTTCATTTCCGTGCCCCGCCTGGACATGCCGCGCAACGCCCCGGTGATGAACATCGAACCGCTGGCCACGCTGCTGATCGGCTGGCTGGTGCTGGACCAGATGCTCAACCCGGGCCAGGTGATGGGTGGTGCGATTGTGGTGACGGGCATCGTGCTGCTGACCTATCGCAAGGTTGAGCGGGTCAAGCAGCCCCAAGTTCAGCCGACTTCATGAACCTGACACACCGAGATGTCAGGTTTTAGGGCCGCTTCGCGCCCCAGCGGGGATAAACCCCCTCGCCACAATAGTGTTGTGCCAGCCCACAGATAGTCTTCGCCTTCCTGAAACTTGTTCCAAAACCGACAGTCCTACCCCAGCCGTGAAACCCCCGCCGATCTGCAGCGGCGGGTTTTCCAGCTGATCGGCGCCAAGCCTGGCGCTATGGCAACTCCCCCTCTTGAGCCGTTCGCCCCATGCGCCACCCTGTTCGCTCTTGCCGTTTCGTTTTGCTGTGCTTGCTTGCCCTGTTTCCTCTATTCGCCAGCCCCGCCCATGCCCGCGGCGAAAGGCAGCTGGTGGAGGCCATCAACGATTTCCGTAGCCAGTCGCGCCGTTGTGAATGGCGCACAGTACGTGCCACGCCGCCGCTGGTGCTGCGTTCAAGCCTGGGCTTGCCGATTGGCTTTCGCGGTGGCCTGCGGGACACCTTGAAAGACGCCGGCTATCAAGCCCGGGCCGTGCGCAGCATTCGCTTGACCGATGCGCGGGACGCCGAAGAAGCCTTCGACATGTTGGCCGATGAACATTGCGCAGCGCTGCTGGACAACCAGTACGCCGACATCGGCGTCAATCGGGTCGGTGATGAATGGCGCGTGGTGCTGGCGCAGCCCATGGGTGGCACACGGATGAGCGACGCGGGTGCGGCGGACAAGTCGCTGCTGGCCCAGGTCAACGCCGCCAGGGCCAAGCCACGGATGTGCGGGCGCCAGCGCTTCGCAGCGGCCCGGCCGCTGAGCTGGAACGCCGCGCTGGGAACCGCCGCCCAAGGCCACAGCCGGTCGATGGCCCGCGAGAATTATTTCGCCCATCGCGACCCGGACGGTCGCTCCTCTTCCGATCGGGCCAAGCGCGCCGGCTTTCGCGGACGCAAATTGGGCGAGAACATCGCCGCCGGACAACGCTCACCGAGCCAGGCCATGCACGATTGGCTCGCCAGCCCAGGGCACTGCGCCAACCTGATGAACCCGATGTTCACCCAGATGGGCGCAGCTTCCGCCAGCGATTCGCGCAGTGATGCGGGGGTGTACTGGACGATGGTGCTTGGCGCACCGTGATGTGATCCCGACTTGCATACACCATTGTGGCGAGGGGATTTATCCCCTCGCCACAGAGACATCCCCTCGACACAGGTTTAACCATTGGTTTCGGGTCAGAGGCGAATGTCAGCCGCCGCCACCACATCGATCCGCGACACCGCACTGCTCAGCCGCCCCAATCGGTTGTTGTGATTGGCAATGATCTGCTCGGCGGCCATGCTGCCGTTGTCCACCGTGGAGTGGGCATCGGCCGCCAGAACCACGTCGTACCCCAGGGCATGGGCCTGGCGCACGGTGGCGTTGACGCAATAGTCGGTTTGCAGCCCGCAGATCACTAGGCGGTCGATGCCTCGGGCCTGCAACAACGGTTGCAGGTCGGTCTGGTAGAAGGCATCGGGGGTGGTCTTGCGCACCCGCAGGTCATCGGCAGCGGTCAACAGGTCGTCGGCCAGTTGCCAGGCGGCAGAACCATACGTCAACGAACCTTCCAACTCTTCGTGCTGGATCAGGATCACCGTCAAGCCGAGGGCCCGGGTTTTGGCCGCCAGCTCGTTGATGGTCCGGATGATGCGCTGGCTGTCGAAGCATTCCTCTTCGCCTGAGCACAGCGCGTTCTGGACATCGATGATCAGCAATGCGGTGTTCATGACCTTCCCTCTTCAAGCAATATCGGAGCCGTGCGATGACTCAATACCCCAGCGACAACCCGGTGTTGCGACGGGGGTCGTTGGCGCCATAGAAGCGGTTCTTGCCCACCGGTTTGCCACCCAATGACGGCGCACCGACCAGGATCGCGGCAATGTGGTTGGGGTCCTGCGGGCCGGCAAACTTGTGCCCCCAGCTCTCCAGCAGCTTGCGGGTATCCGGGCTGGCCGCAAAGGTCTCCAGGTTGGTTTCCTCCGGCATCCACTGCTGGTGGAAACGCGGTGCGTCGACAGCCTCCTGGAGGTTCATGCCGTAGTCGATCACATTGAGGATAGTCAGCAATGTCGCGGTGATGATCCGGCTGCCGCCCGGGGTACCCACCACCATGACCGTCTTGCCGTCCTTGGTGACAATGGTCGGACTCATGGACGACAGCGGCGCCTTGCCCGGCGCGATGGCGTTGGCTTCGCCCTGCACCAGGCCATACATGTTGGGCACGCCGACCTTGGCGGTGAAGTCGTCCATTTCATCGTTGAGAATCACCCCGGTTTTGCTCGCCATGACACCGGCACCGAACCAGTCGTTCAGGGTGTAGGTGACCGAAACGGCATTGCCCCACTTATCGACGATGGAGTAATGGGTGGTGTTGCTGCCCTCATGGGGCGCCACGCCGGGCTTGATCTTCTGCGAGTCGCCGGCCTGTTGCGGCTCGATCGCGGCCCGCAGCTTGGCGGCGTAGTTTTTATCCAGCAGATGGTCGATGGGGTTCTTCACGAAGTCCGGGTCACCCAGGTAACTGTTGCGGTCCACGTAGGCGTGGCGCATGGCTTCGATCTGATAGTGCATGCCCTGGGCCGAATGGAACCCCAGGTCCTTCATCGGATAACCGTCGAGGATGTTCATGATCTGGCACAGCACCACGCCACCGGAACTGGGCGGCGGCGCCGAGATGATGTGGTAGCCGCGGTAGTCGCACTCCACCGGAGCCAGTTCGCGGGTCTTGTACTTGTCCAGGTCGGCCTGGGTGATGATGCCTTTGTTGGCCTGGCTGGAGGTGACCAGGGCATCGGCGACCCAGCCCTTGTAGAAGCCGTCGGCGCCCTTGGCGGAGATTTCCCGCAGGGTCTTGGCGAGGTCTTTTTGCACCAGCTTCTGGCCGACCTGCATGGGCTCGCCGTTGTGCAGGAAGATCGCTCCGGAGTCGCGTATGTCCTTCTTGAACACATCGGTGGCAGTTTCCAGCAGATCGACATCGCCCTGCTCCAGGGTGAAGCCTTCGTCGGCGAACTTGATCGCCGGAGCGATCAGTTCCGCCCGGGGTTTGCTGCCGTATTTGCTCAACGCCAGTTCCATGCCGGACACGGTGCCGGGCACACCCACTGCCAGGTGCCCGCGGGTGCTGAGTTCGGGCACGACGTTGCCGTCCTTGTCCAGGTACATGTTGGCGGTGGCGGCCAGGGGGGCCTTTTCGCGGAAATCCAGGAACGTCTTACGGCCATCGGCCAGTTGCAGGGTCATGAACCCACCCCCGCCCAGGTTACCCGCCGCCGGATACACCACCGCCAGGGCATACCCCACCGCCACCGCCGCATCCACGGCATTGCCGCCGTTCTTGAGCACATCGACACCCACGTGGGTCGCCAGGTGCTGGGCGGTGACCACCATGCCGTTCTCGGCAGCCACTGGCGCCTGGGAGGCGGCTTGGGCATACAAACAGCTGAGGGTCAGGGTGGTGGCAACGAGGGTCCGGGCAAAGGATTCGAACTTCATGAGTCGGCCTCTTCTTGTTTTAAAAAGTCGGGGGATCGCATCAAGAGCACAAGTGTCCTGTATCACCTGTGGGAGCAAGGCTTGCCCGCGATGGCATCGCCTCGGTTTTTCAGTCACGCCGAGGTGCCTGCATCGCGGGCAAGCCTTGCTCCCACAGGAGTCCTGGTTTTTACAGGAGTTCTGGTTTTTAAAAGAGCCTTCTGTGGGAGCGAGGGAATCCTGTGGGAGCAAAGCTTGCTCGCGATAAACGATAACGCGGTATAGCTGGTCGCCGCCGGCCAGCCTTTGCTATCATGCGCGCGCTCTTTCGCGGGTAAACCTGAGTAAAGCACTAGGTCTTATACTTGACTTAAATACTCGGGAATTGCATACTCGCCCCCATTCCGAACTCCGTGGTAATTGTCCATGCGACTGACTACAAAAGGCCGATACGCCGTGACCGCAATGCTGGATCTGGCATTGCATGCGCAGCACGGGCCGGTGTCCCTGGCCGATATCTCCGAGCGCCAGGGCATTTCCCTGTCCTACCTTGAACAGCTGTTCGCCAAGCTGCGCCGCAGCAACCTGGTTTCCAGCGTTCGCGGCCCAGGCGGCGGCTACCAGCTGTCGCGCGACATGCAGGGCATCCAGGTTGCCCAGGTGATCGATGCGGTGAACGAATCGGTCGATGCGACCAAATGCCAGGGCCTTGGCGACTGCCATGGCGGCGATACTTGCCTGACCCACCACTTGTGGTGCGACCTCAGCCTGCAGATTCACGAATTTCTAAGCGGTATCAGCTTGGCTGACCTTGTAACTCGTCGTGAGGTGCAAGAAGTAGCCCAGCGTCAGGACCAGCGCCGTTGCAATAGCAAGACGCTGCACCTGGACAAGATTGAAGCGTCCGCCGTCGAATGACTGCCGCAGAGCACGCGGAACGCCAGCCAGCCTGATTTAGGAGAAAGTCCATGAAATTGCCGATTTACCTTGATTACTCTGCGACCACCCCGGTTGATCCGCGTGTTGCGCAAAAAATGAGTGAATGCCTGCTGGTCGACGGAAACTTCGGTAACCCGGCGTCCCGTTCCCACGTGTTCGGCTGGAAGGCCGAAGAGTCGGTCGAAAACGCCCGTCGCCAGGTCGCCGACCTGGTCAACGCCGACCCGCGTGAAATCGTCTGGACCTCCGGTGCCACCGAGTCCGACAACCTGGCAATCAAGGGTGTCGCGCACTTCTATCACACCAAGGGCAAGCACCTGATCACCTCCAAGATCGAGCACAAGGCTGTCCTGGACACCATGCGCCAACTGGAGCGTGAAGGCTTCGAAGTCACCTACATCGAGCCCGGTGAAGACGGCATCATCACCCCAGCCATGGTCGAAGCCGCCCTGCGCGACGACACCATCCTGGTTTCGATCATGCATGTGAACAACGAAATCGGCACCGTCAACGACATCGCCGCCATCGGCGAGCTGACCCGCTCCAAGGGCGTCCTGTTCCACGTCGACGGCGCGCAGTCCACCGGCAAGGTCGACATCGACCTGTCCAAGCTGAAAGTCGACCTGATGTCGTTCTCGGCCCACAAGACCTACGGTCCTAAAGGGATCGGCGCCCTGTACGTCAGCCGCAAGCCGCGTGTTCGCATCGAAGCGACCATGCACGGCGGCGGTCACGAGCGTGGCATGCGTTCCGGCACCCTGGCGACCCACCAGATCGTCGGCATGGGTGAGGCCTTCCGTGTAGCCAAGGAAGACATGGCTGCCGAGAACGTACGCATCCAGGCCCTGAGCGACCGCTTCTTCAAGCAGGTCGAGCACCTGGAAGAACTCTACGTCAACGGCAGCCTGACCGCCCGCGTACCGCACAACCTGAACCTGAGCTTCAACTATGTTGAAGGCGAGTCGCTGATCATGGCGCTCAAGGATCTGGCCGTGTCGTCCGGTTCGGCCTGCACCTCGGCATCGCTGGAGCCTTCGTACGTACTGCGCGCCCTGGGCCGCAACGACGAACTGGCCCACAGTTCGATCCGCTTCACCTTCGGTCGCTTCACCACCGAAGAAGAAATCGATTACGCCGCGCAGAAAGTCTGCGAGGCCGTTACCAAGCTGCGCGCTCTGTCGCCGCTGTGGGACATGTACAAAGACGGCGTCGACATTTCGAAAATCGAGTGGGCGGCGCACTGAAGAAGTCGCCACCAGAGCGACTCACTGATGAGGATTGAAGCAAATGGCATATAGCGAAAAGGTCATCGACCACTACGAGAACCCGCGCAACGTCGGCAAGATGGACGCGCAGGATCCTGATGTCGGCACCGGCATGGTCGGCGCTCCGGCGTGCGGCGACGTCATGCGCCTGCAGATCAAGGTCAACGAGCAAGGCATCATCGAAGATGCCAAGTTCAAGACCTATGGCTGCGGTTCCGCCATCGCGTCCAGCTCCCTGGCCACCGAGTGGATGAAGGGCAAGACCCTTGATGAAGCTGAAACCATCAAGAACACCCAGCTGGCCGAAGAACTGGCCCTGCCGCCAGTGAAGATCCACTGCTCGGTACTCGCCGAAGACGCCATCAAGGCCGCCGTTCGCGATTACAAGCAGAAGAAAGGCTTGATCTGATCCGCGCATTGGTAAGGAGTTTTCATGGCTATCCAGATGACAGAAGCGGCAGCTAACCATATCCAGCGCTCACTTGCGGGGCGCGGCAAGGGCGAGGGTATCCGCCTGGGTGTTCGCACCACGGGCTGTTCTGGCCTCGCCTATGTACTGGAATTCGTCGACGAAGTGGGCGAAGACGATCAGGTATTCGAGAGTCATGGTCAGAAAGTGATCATCGACCCGAAAAGCCTGACGTACCTGGACGGCACCGAACTGGATTTCGTCAAGGAAGGGTTGAACGAAGGCTTCAAGTTCAACAACCCCAACGTGCGCGGTGAGTGTGGCTGCGGCGAAAGCTTCAACATCTGAGGCGGCTTGTGGGTACTCCTTGTCATTTTGCGTTGTTCCAGATGCAGCCTGCGTTCCAGCTGGATCTCGATCAGTTGTCCGCGCGTTACCTTGAATTGGCCCGTGGCGTCCATCCCGACCGCTTTGCCGATGCTTCCGAGGCGGAGCAGCGGCGGGCGCTCGAGCAGTCGGCGAACCTCAATGAGGCCTACCAGACGCTCAAGCTCCCGGCCAAGCGCGCGCGGTACTTGCTCGCCATCAGCGGCCATGAGTTGCCGCTGGAGGTCACGGTCCATGATCCCGAGTTTCTTTTGCAGCAGATGCAGTGGCGCGAAGAGCTCGAGGACCTGCAGGACAGCGCCGACCTGGCCGGTGTCGCGGTATTCAAGCGTCGCTTGAAAGACGCCCAGCAAACACTGAACGAAAGCTTCGCAGCCTGCTGGAACGATGCCGCGCAACGCGAACAGGCCGAGCGCCTGATGCGGCGCATGCAGTTTCTCGACAAGCTCACCTATGAAGTGCGCCAGCTCGAAGAGCGCCTCGACGATTAACCCAGTGCCGCTCCGGTCGCACGCCTGATTACAGATAAGTCCTGATTACGATGGCCCTACTGCAGATCGCCGAACCCGGCCAAAGTCCACAACCGCACCAGCGTCGCCTGGCTGTCGGGATCGACTTGGGTACCACCAATTCCCTGGTCGCTGCCTTGCGCAGCGGTCTTTCCGAACCGCTGGCCGACGAGCAGGGGCGGGTGATCCTGCCATCCGCCGTGCGCTATCACGCCGATCGCGTCGAAGTGGGCGAGTCGGCCAAGCTGGCCGCGGCCACCGACCCTTTCAACACTATTGTTTCGGTCAAGCGCTTGATGGGTCGTGGTCTGTCCGACGTCAAGCAATTGGGCGACCAACTGCCGTACCGCTTCGTCGGTGGCGAATCCCACATGCCGTTCATCGAAACCGTACAGGGCCCGAAAAGCCCGGTCGAGGTTTCCGCCGACATCCTCAAGGTCCTGCGCCAGCGCGCCGAAGCGGCATTGGGCGGTGAATTGGTGGGTGCGGTCATCACCGTGCCGGCCTATTTCGACGACGCCCAGCGCCAAGCCACCAAGGACGCGGCCAAGCTCGCCGGCCTGAACGTGCTGCGCCTGCTCAACGAGCCGACGGCCGCTGCGGTGGCGTACGGCCTGGACCAGCATGCCGAAGGCCTGGTCGCGATCTACGATCTGGGCGGCGGTACGTTCGATATTTCGATCCTGCGCCTGACCGGCGGTGTCTTCGAAGTCCTGGCTACCGGTGGCGACAGCGCCCTGGGCGGCGATGACTTCGACCATGCCATTGCTGGCTGGATCATCGAGCAAGCCGGTTTGTCCGCCGACCTCGATCCAGGTGCGCAACGCCATTTGCTGCAAACCGCCTGCGCCGCCAAGGAAGCCTTGACCGACGCCGCCACGGTTGAAGTCGCTTATGGCGACTGGAAAGCCGCGCTGACCCGCGAAGCCTTCGATGCCCTGATCGAGCCCATGGTCGCCCGCAGCCTCAAGGCCTGCCGCCGTGCCGTGCGCGATTCCGGCGTAGAGCTGGAAGACGTCAAGGCCGTGGTCATGGTCGGTGGTTCGACCCGTGTGCCTCGGGTTCGCGAAGCCGTTGCCGAGGCCTTTGGCCGTCAGCCGCTGACTGAAATCGACCCGGACCAGGTGGTTGCCATCGGCGCCGCGATCCAGGCCGATACCCTGGCTGGCAACAAGCGCGATGGCGGCGAACTGCTGCTGCTTGACGTGATTCCGTTGTCCCTGGGCCTGGAAACCATGGGCGGCCTGATGGAGAAGGTGATTCCGCGCAACACCACCATCCCCGTTGCTCGCGCCCAGGACTTCACCACCTATAAAGACGGCCAGTCGGCCATGATGGTCCACGTGCTGCAAGGCGAGCGTGAGCTGATCAGCGACTGCCGCTCCCTGGCTCGTTTCGAATTGCGCGGCATCCCGCCGATGGTGGCGGGTGCGGCGAAGATCCGCGTGACCTTCCAGGTCGACGCCGACGGCTTGCTCAACGTCTCTGCCCGCGAACTGGGTTCGGGCGTGGAGGCGAGCATCCAGGTCAAGCCGTCCTATGGCCTGACCGACGGCGAAATCGCCAAGATGCTCAAGGATTCGTTCCAGCATGCCAGCGACGACAAGGTGGCGCGTGTGCTGCGCGAGCAACAGGTCGACGCCCAGCGCCTGATCGAGGCCGTGCAAGGTGCCCTTGAGGCTGACGGCGAGCGCTTGCTGGATGCCGAAGAGCGCATGGTCATCGAGCTGCAGATGCAGGAATTGTCCGAATTGATCAAAGGCACCGATGGTTATGCCATCGAGCAGCAGACCAAGCGTCTGTCGCACGTCACCGATGCCTTTGCTGCCCGCCGCCTGGACTCGACGGTGAAAGCCGCCCTGGCGGGGCGCAACCTGAATGAAATCGAGGAATAACTGATGCCGCAGGTGATTTTTCTGCCTCACGAGAAGTTCTGTCCGGAGGGCATGGTCGTGGAGGCTGAGCCGGGAATCTCCATTCTCGAGCTGGCCCATGAGCACCATATCGAGATGGAAAGTGCCTGTGGCGGCGTCTGCGCCTGCACGACGTGCCATTGCATCATTCGTGAGGGCTTCGATTCGCTGGAAGAAGCGGACGATCTGGAGGAAGATTTCCTTGATCGGGCCTGGGGCCTGGAAGCGCAATCGCGCCTGGGTTGCCAAGCCATCGTCGGCACCGAAGACCTGACCGTCGAAATCCCGAAATATTCGCTTAACCATGCGGCCGAAGCGCCGCACTGATGGTGACACTGTCATGAGCTATGGTTGGAATGATGTACAACGCATCGCAGAAGAACTGGCCGAAGCCAAGCCGGACGTGGATCCGTTGACTGTTAATTTTGTCGATCTGCAGCACTGGATCATGGAGCTTCCCGATTTCGACAGCACCTCTGGCCGTTGTGGCGAGAAGGTCTTGGAAGCGGTTCAGGCGCTCTGGATCGAAGAAATCGACTGATCGACCTGGCAGGTTAGGCAATACCCCTGAACCCGCGTATAATTCGCGGGTTTAATTTTTCGCAAATTACCGTTTCTGGAGTTACACCATGGCTGTTCAACGTACTTTCTCCATCATCAAGCCTGACGCCGTTGCTAAAAACGTGATCGGCAAGATCGTTACCCGCTTCGAAGACGCTGGCCTGCGCGTTGTAGCTTCGAAAATGAAGCAACTGTCCAAGGCCGAAGCCGAAGGCTTCTACGCTGAGCACAGCGAGCGCGGTTTCTTCGGTGAGCTGGTTGCCTTCATGACTTCCGGTCCGGTTGTCGTTCAGGTGCTGGAAGGCGAAAACGCTATCGCTCGCAACCGTGAGCTGATGGGCGCTACCAACCCTAAAGAAGCTGCTGCTGGCACCATCCGTGCTGACTTCGCCGAGTCCATCGACGCCAACGCCGTTCACGGTTCGGACTCCGAAGCCGCTGCTGCTCGCGAAATCGCTTACTTTTTCGCCGCTACTGAAGTAACCGCTCGCTAAGCATTGGCTTAAGAGTGAAGGTGAATCCATGACTACATCGACTGTTAAAACCAACCTGCTGGGGCTGACCCAACAGGAAATGGAAAAATTCTTCGACTCGATCGGGGAGAAGCGTTTCCGTGCCGGCCAGGTGATGAAATGGATTCACCACTTTGGCGTCGACGACTTCGACGCCATGACGAATGTCAGCAAGGCCTTGCGCGAAAAGCTCAAGACCGTTGCTGAAATTCGCGGTCCGGAAGTGGTCAGCGAGGACATCTCCAGCGACGGCACCCGCAAGTGGGTGGTGCGCGTGGCGTCCGGCAGCTGCGTCGAGACCGTTTACATTCCCCAGGGAAAACGCGGCACCTTGTGCGTTTCGTCCCAGGCAGGCTGTGCCCTGGATTGCAGTTTCTGCTCCACCGGCAAGCAAGGCTTCAATAGCAACCTCACCGCCGCCGAAGTGATCGGCCAGGTGTGGATTGCCAACAAATCCTTTGGCAGCGTCCCGGCGACCGTCGACCGTGCCATCACCAACGTGGTGATGATGGGCATGGGTGAGCCGCTGCTGAACTTCGACAACGTCATCGCGGCCATGCATCTGATGATGGATGACCTGGGCTATGGCATCTCCAAGCGCCGGGTGACCCTGTCCACCTCGGGCGTGGTGCCGATGATCGATGAGCTGGCCAAGCACATCGACGTCTCCCTGGCGTTGTCGCTGCACGCACCCAATGACGCATTGCGTAACCAATTGGTGCCGATCAACAAGAAGTATCCGCTTAAGATGCTGCTCGAGTCGTGCCAGCGCTACATGTCGTCCCTGGGCGAAAAGCGCGTGCTGACCATCGAGTACACGCTGCTCAAGGATGTGAACGACAAGGTCGAACACGCGGTCGAGATGATCGAGCTGCTCAAGAACATCCCGTGCAAGATCAACCTGATCCCGTTCAACCCGTTCCCGCATTCCGGTTATGAGCGTCCGAGCAACAACGCGATTCGTCGCTTCCAGGATCAGCTTCACCACGCTGGCTTCAACGTCACCGTGCGCACCACTCGCGGCGAAGACATCGACGCCGCCTGTGGCCAATTGGTAGGACAGGTGCTGGATCGCACCCGTCGCAGCGAGCGTTACATTGCCGTGCGTGAGTTGAACGCCGCGGACGATGTGGTGCAAAACGCTGCGAACAGTCACTAAGAGAGGAACTCTATGTCCCTGCGCTTCGCGCTCGTTTTGCTGTTGGCCGGCCTTTGTTCCGGTTGTGTCCTGTCGGGTGACTACAACCCGATGAGGACCAGCAAAGGGCGCGACGAGGCGCGTGTGGCCTACGTGCAACTGGGCATTGGCTACCTGCAGCAGGGCATGACCGAACGGGCCAAGGTGCCGCTCAAGAAAGCCCTGGAGCTGGACGATTCCGACCCGGATGCCAACGCGGCCCTGGCCCTGGTGTTCCAGGCCGAGATGGAACCGGAGCTGGCCGACCAGCATTTTCGCAAGGCGCTGTCTGCCCGCCCGCAAGACGCACGGATCCTGAACAACTACGGCAGCTTTCTTTTCGAGCAGAAACGCTTCAAAGAAGCCTACGAGCGCTTCGAGCAGGCCGCCGCCGACACCCTTTACCCTGAGCGTTCGCGGGTTTTCGAAAACCTCGGCATGACGGCCGCGCAGCTGGGCCAGCGTGACCTGGCCCGCCAGCAGCTGGAAAAGGCGCTGCGGCTCAACCGCCAGCAACCGCGGGCGCTGCTCGAAATGGCTGAGTTGTCTTACGAAGACAGGCATTATGTGCCCGCGCGTGACTACTACGAGCGTTTTAGCCTGCTGAGTGAGCAAAATGCACGTAGTCTATTGCTCGGCGTTCGGCTGGCACATGTGTTTGAAGATCGCGACAAGGCTGCAAGTTACGGCCTGCAACTCAAAAGACTCTATCCCGGTACGCCGGAATATCAGCAATACCTGTCGGAGCAATGATGAAAGCGGCGCATCCCGAAGTTGTAGCAGCGACTCGCGTAAATCCTGGTGAGACCCTGCGTCAAGCCCGCGAAAGCAATGGTTGGTCGCTGGCCGAAGTAGCCCTCAAGCTCAATCTCACCGTGGCTTCCCTGGGCAATCTGGAAGCGGGCGCGTTCGACAAGCTGCCTGGGCACACCTTCGCCCGGGGCTACATCCGCGCCTATGCCAAGTTGCTCGGCAAGGACCAGACCGTGCTGGTCCAGCAATTCGATCAATACACCGGTTCCGATGCCCAGGGCAGCAGCGTGCACAGCCTGGGTCGCATCGAGGAGCCGGTTCGCGTTTCCCACACCATTTTGCGAATCGTCAGCCTGTTGCTGCTGATCGCGGTGATTGGCGGCGGTTTTGTCTGGTGGCAGGACCAGGCGTCCTTGCGCAGCAAGGAGCCGGTCGCCATGAACCCTGAGCACGTTGAGGTCGAGGGCGCCGACGGCACCACCCAGATCCATCCGCTGGACGAGCCGGAAGACCAGGCTGTCGTCGAAGGCCAGGCCGAAGGCGAAACCGCCCTGGCGTTGCCACAGGGCCAGGACGCCGCTGATGCCCAGGCGGGTGCCGAGCCGGCTGTTCCAGCCCCGGCACCCGCTGCACCGACAGCGCCG
>NZ_ATLN01000114.1:0-109574 GCF_000416195.1 Pseudomonas sp. CFII68 | reverse complement strand
CATCGCGGGCAAGCCTTGCTCCCACATAAATCTCCTTGCCACAGGATCGGTGCTCATGGATCCAACGAAGTTGAACAAGTCCTCCCCCCGGTTTCCCAGTAAACTCTCCCTCTTTTAGCCGCCCTTCTCTTCACCGCGGCCATCATCTGTTTTCTGGAGTTTGCCTTGCGTCTGTTTCACACCTCCGACTGGCACCTGGGGCAAAACCTGCACGGCCAGGAACGCGATTTCGAACACGCCTGCTTCCTCGACTGGCTGCTGCGTCAACTGACCCACGAAAAACCCGACGTGCTGCTGATCGCCGGCGACATCTTCGACACCGTCAACCCGCCGGTCAAAGCCCAGGAGCGGCTGTACGATTTCATCGTCAGCGCCCATGAACAAAACGCCAACCTGACCATCGTGATGATCGCCGGTAACCACGACTCCGGCTCGCGTATCGAACTGCCTGCGCCGCTGATGCGACGCCTGCGCACCCATGCCCTGGGCCGGGTGCTGTGGCTGGACGACGGCCAACTGGATGTCGAGCGCCTGCTGTTGCCGTTGCCCGATGCCAAAGGCAAGGTCAAGGCGTGGTGCCTGGCCCTGCCGTTCCTGCGCCCTGCCGAAGTCACCGGAGCGCAACTGGGCGACGACTACCTGCGAGGCATCGGCCAAGTGCATGAGTGGCTGATCGCCGCGGCCAACAGCAAGCGCAAGAAAGGCCAGGCGCTGATCGCCATCAGTCATGCGCACATGGCCGGCGGTTCGGTGTCCGAGGATTCCGAACGCAGCCTGATCATCGGCAACGCCGAGGCCCTGCCCGCCAGCCTGTTCGGCCCGAGCATCAGCTACGTCGCCCTCGGCCATTTGCACAAGCCGCAGAAGGTCAACGGTGAAGAGCGTATCCGCTACAGCGGTTCGCCGATCCCACTGTCATTTTCGGAGATCGGCTATCAGCATCAGATCCTCGACATCACCCTGGACGGCGAGGCCCTGGTCAAGGTCGAGCCGCGCCTGATCCCACGGGCCGTCAACCTGCAACGCCTGGGCCCGGCGCCCCTGGCCGATCTCCTGGTGCAACTCAAGGAACTGCCCGACATCGACCTGTTGGCCGATGTCCAGCGCCAACCCTGGCTGGAAGTACGGGTGCGCCTCGACGAACCGCAGCCCGACCTGCGTCACCAGGTTGAAACCGCACTGCAAGGCAAGGCCGTACGCCTGGTGCGGATCGGCGCCGAGTACGCCGGCAACGGGGGCGCCGGCAGTGCCGATGACGGCAGCGCGCTGGTGGAGCTGGATCAACTCAGCCCGCAAGAGTTGTTCAGCCGCGCCTGGCAGGACACCTACGGCAACGAAGTGGACGAACAGACCCTCAAGGACTTTTCCGTGCTGTTGCAAGACGTGCAGATGGAGAGCGAGCAGCCATGAAGATCCTCGCGATCCGCCTCAAGAACCTGGCATCCCTGGCCGGGCCGTTTGAAATCGATTTCACCGCCGAACCCTTGGCCAGCGCCGGGCTGTTCGCCATTACCGGCCCCACCGGCGCCGGCAAGAGCACGTTGCTCGACGCCTTGTGCCTGGCGCTGTTTGGCGCCGTGCCGCGCCTCAATAACACCGGACGCGACGCCAAGGTGCCGGACGTCGATGGCGAGATTGCCACCGGCGACCCACGCACGCTGTTGCGCCGTGGCACCGGCGACGGTTATGCCGAAGTGGATTTTCGCGGCATCGACGGACGCCGCTATCGGGCCCGTTGGGAAGCCAATCGCGCCAGGGAAAAGGCCGGCGGCAAGTTGCAAGCCAGCCGCCAGAGCCTGCGGGACCTGGACAACGATCAACTGCTGGCGAGCCAGAAAGGCGAATACAAGACCCAGCTCGAAGCGGCCCTGGGCCTGAACTTCGAACAGTTCACCCGTGCCGTGCTGCTGGCCCAGAGCGAGTTCAGCGCGTTCCTCAAGGCCGATGACAACGATCGCAGCGAACTGTTGGAAAAACTCACCGACACTGCCCTGTATACCCGCCTCGGCCGCCGCGCCTTCGACAAGGCCAAGCAAGCCAAGGACAGCCACCGGCAGTTGCAGGACCAGGCCACCGGTGTCACGCCGCTGGCCCCCGAGGCCCGGGCCGAGCTGGACCAGCGTTTCAACGACGCCCAGCAACTACTCAAGGCCCAACAGGCGCAACTCAAGCAACTGGAGCAGCAGCACACCTGGCTGCGCGACCTGGGCCTGTTGCAGGATGAACACGCCAGCGCCGCCGAACAGCTGCAACAGGCCCAGGCCGATTGGAACGCCCTGGCCGACGAACGCCTGAAACTGGTCCGCCTGGAACAACTGGCGCCCCAACGCCATCAGTTCATCCGCCAGGCCGAACTGAGTCGACAGCTCGACCCCTTGGCCGCGCAGATCCAGCAGCTTACCCAGCAGCAGCTCAATCTCCATGACCAGCAGGCCGAACTGGAAAAAAGCCTGGGCGCCGCGCAACTGGCGCTGGCTGCGGCCCGGCAACACAGCAGCGACAGCGCGCCGTTGCTGCGCCAGGCCTTTGAAGAGCAAAGCACCCTGGCCCGCCTCGCCAGGGACGCCAGCCAGGGCGCCGAGCGCCAGGAACAGGCGCAACAGGCCTGCACCGAAGGCCAGCGCACCATCGATACCTTGCTCGAACAGCAAAAGCGGGTGGCCGAGCGCTTGCAGCGCATCGCCGGGGAGCTTGAGCAAAGCACGCACCTGGCACCGCTGAGCGATGCCTGGAACGCCTATCGCGATCGCCTCCAACAACTGATGCTGATCGGCAATCGCCTGAACCAGGGCCAGGCCGAACTCGCCACGCTGGAACAAGGCGCCACCCGCGCCGCCGAGGAACTGGCCAGCCGCCGGCAAGACCTCGAAGTGCTCTACAAGGAAGCCGGCGCCGAGCCGGAGGCTGTGGCCGAACAGATCCAGTTGCTCGGCACTCTGCTGCAAGACAACCGCAAGCAATTGCGCGCCTTCGAAGACCTGACCCGGCTGTGGGCCAGTCAGCAAGAGCTGGACAAACGTGGCGCCGAGCTTGAACAACGCCAGCAACGAGCGTTGCAGGAACGCGACCGGCTGGTGCGCGAAGGCGGCGAAGCCAAGGCCGAACTGACCATTGCCGAACAGACCCTGACCGTTACCCGTGAACTGCTGGAGCGCCAGCGCCTGGCCCGCAGCGAAAGCGTCGAGCAACTGCGCGCACAGTTGCAGGATGAACAGCCCTGCCCCGTGTGCGGCAGCGTCGAGCATCCTTATCATCAGCCCGAAGCCCTGCTGGAAAACCTCGGGCGCTTCGATGAAACCGAAGAGGCCAACGCCCGCCAGGCCGTCGACCTGCTCAATGAAAAAGTCATCGACCTGCGGGCGCAATACAGCGGAGTCATCGCCCAGCTCAAGGAACTCAAACAGCAGCAGGAACAGCTTGCCAGCCAGCAACAGAGCCTGACGCCCAGCCTTGAAGCCCACCCGTTGTCGGCGCAACTGCTGACCCAGGATGCGAACAAGCGCGACGCCTGGCTGACCCAGCAAAACAGCCAACTGAACCTGCGCATCAGCCAGGACGAACAACGGCAAACCGCCCTGCTGACCCTGCAGCAAGACGCCGCGCGCATCGCACAGCGGCTACGTGAAGCCGAGGCAGCCAGCCAACAGGCGTCACGGCACCTGGGCAACCAGCAGCAGGAGCTGGCCCGCGACCGCCAGCGCCTGGACGAGGAGCTGAGCCACTTCAGCACCCTGCTACCCGCTGACACCCTACAGGCCTTGCGCAGCGAGCCCGCCGCAACCTTCCTGCAACTGGACCGGCAGATCGCCCAGCGCCTGGAGCAACTGGAACAGCAGCGCGACGAACTGGGCGAACAGCTCCAGCGCCAGCAGACCCTGGAGAAAGAGCAGGACCGCCAGCAGACCCGCCTCCAGCAACTGGAAGCGGCCCGCCTGCAATTCAGCGCCCTGAGCGAGCAACAACAGGCCTGCCAGGAGAAACTCACGCAACTGCTCGGCGAGCACACCAGCGCCGAACAGTGGCAGCAACAACTCGACCAGCGCCTGGAACAGACGCGGGATGCCGAGGCGACGGCCAATCAGCAGTTGCAGCAATTGCGCAACGACCTGGTGCAACTGGCCGCCGAACTCAAGGCCCGCCAGGAACAGGCGCAATCCCTGGACCACGAACGCCAGGCGCTGGCCGCCGGTATCGCGCAATGGCGCACCACCCATCCGGAACTGGACGATGCCGCCCTCGAGGCCCTGCTCGGCCTGGACGACCACCACGTCAGCCAGTTGCGCCAGCGCTTGCTCAATAGCGAAAAAGCCATCGAGCAGGCCCGCGTCCTGCTCACCGAACGCGAGCAGCGCCTGCAAAACCATCAGGCCCAACACAACGGCAACCTGGCGCCCGAGCAACTCGCCCAAGCCCTCACCGAACTGCAAGGCCAATTCGCCGCCAGCGAACAGCACTGCGCCGAACTGCGTGCCGAACAGGCCGAGGACCAGCGCCGGCAGAACGCCAACCAGGCCCTGGCCCAGCAGATCGAACAGGCCTACGCCGAATACCAGCGCTGGGCACGCCTTGATGCCCTGATCGGTTCGGCCACCGGCGACCGCTTCCGCAAGCTGGCCCAGGCCTACAACCTCGACTTGCTGGTGCACCACGCCAATGCCCAACTGCGGCAACTGGTACGCCGCTACCGGCTCAAGCGCGGCGGCAGCATGCTCGGGCTGCTGGTGATGGACACGGAAATGGGCGATGAACTGCGCTCGGTGCATTCGTTGTCCGGCGGCGAAACCTTCCTGGTTTCCCTCGCCCTGGCCTTGGGCCTGGCCTCGATGGCGTCCAGCACACTGAAGATCGAATCGCTGTTCATCGACGAAGGCTTCGGCAGCCTCGACCCCGAGTCGCTGCAACTGGCGATGGACGCCCTCGACGGACTGCAGGCCCAGGGCCGCAAGGTCGCGGTGATTTCCCACGTACAGGAAATGCACGAGCGGATTCCGGTGCAGATCCAGGTGCGTCGCCAGGGCAACGGCTTGAGCACAGTGGAGGTGAAATGAGCCACGCCACGCTCTATTCCTTCCGCCGCTGTCCCTATGCGATGCGGGCGCGCATGGCCTTGCGCTACAGCGCGGTCGAGGTGGCGATTGTCGAAGTCAGCCTGAAGGCCAAGCCAGCCGAGATGCTCGCACTCTCCAGCAAAGGCACGGTGCCGGTGCTGCAGGTCGATGGCAGGGTGATCGATGAAAGCCTGGAGATCATGCGCTGGGCCTTGGCCCAGCACGATCCGCAAGACTGGAGGCTACGGGACGACCCTGAAGGCCAGGCGCTGACGGCGGCGTTGATCGAGGAAAACGACCAGGTGTTCAAGCTGCACTTGAATCGCTACAAATACCCCGAGCGTCATCCTGAGTACCCGAAGGAACATTACCGTAGCGAGGGTGAAAGCTTTCTGCGCAAGCTGGAGGCCCTGCTTGAAACCCGGCCGTTCCTGGCGGCGCATCACCCGAGCCTGGCCGACGTGGCAGTGATGCCCTTCATACGCCAGTTCGCCCATGTCGATCGCGACTGGTTTGCCCAGGCGCCCTACCCTCGGCTACAGGACTGGTTGCAGAGGTTTCTGGATGGCGAGCTGTTCGTGGCGATCATGGCCAAGTAACCATTTGCACCCACCCCTGTGGCGAGGGGATTTCTGTGGGAGCAAGGCTTGCCCGCGATACAGGCGACTCGATTTCTGAAGGACCGCATCACCTTCATCGCGGGCAAGCCTTGCTCCCACAAAATATCAATAACTGGCCTGAGCCGATCAGTCACTCAGCAAGCTCAACAATCGCTCACGCGCCACTTCCAACTCGCCGGAATCCGGCTGGGCCGCGGAGACAATCGGGGTGGAATAGAGGAACAGCAGCATCACTGCCAGACGCATCGCCATGGTGTCGATCCTTATCGGTAAAGGAGTCAATTTGTCAGCGTCAAATTTAAACACATGGCCAAGTGATATTACAGCAGGATTTCTCTGGAAACGACGAAGCCTGCGATCTTTTCTCTTTCACCTGATGTTCAGTGAAGATGAAAAGATCGCAGGCTTCAGTTGTTGCGCGATCGTTCAGTGTTGGGTCTTGTGGTCCAACGCCGCATAGAAGTTGGCGCTTTGTTGCAGGTATTTCTCGGTGTAGCTCTGGGTGCGATTTTTCTTGTCGCTGATCTCGATGCTGGCACTGGCTGGCAATGCCACCGTGGCGGAGATGGCGGAAGCGGCGATCACGGAGAAGAGATTCAGGTTCATGGCGGTAGACCTCGGATTCAGTTGGCTGACTTGCCCGGTGGGGCCGTGAAGCAAACTTACGCGCCGAGGCGTCCTGCGTTGAAATGCTTTGCATCACTTGCGAATATCAGTCCCGTTGATACAACGGCGCAGGCCCCGAAAAACGGGGCCTGCGGTCTATTGACGGACCATGAACTTCAAATCGCTGGGCGCATCCATCGGCATTTTCTGCACGGTTTTACCCAGCAGGCCGGTCTTCGGATCGCGCTCGAGCACCACGATCTGGTTGCTCTTCTGGTTGGCAATCAGCAGGAATTTCCCGCTCGGGTCGAGGCTGAATTCCCGTGGATGATCGCCTTCGACCGAGCGCCGCTGCAGCTCTTTGAGCGTGCCAGCGGCCGGGTCGATGGCGAACACCAGCACTTCGTTGGTGGTGCCACGGTTGCTGACGTAGAGGAACTTGCCATCCCTGGAAGCATGCAACGCTGCCGCCGCTTTACCCGGCTGGGGCTTTGCCTCGACCAGATCGACCAACTGGCGCGGCGTCAGGCGGCCGTCCTGGTAATCGAATACCGCGACCTGAGCGGTCATCTCCATCGTCAACCAGGCGTGCCTGCCATCACCACTGAACAACAGATGGCGCGGCCCGCTGCCCGGCGGCAGTTGCACGAATGGCGGATCGGCAGGGGTCAACGGCAGTTCGGGGTTGGCCTTGGGGTCGTAGCGGTAGACAAACACCTTGTCCGCCCCCAGGTCATTGGCGAACACGTATTTGCCGTCCGGTGACGGCACCGCGGAATGCACATGAGCGGATTTCTGCCGCTCGGGATTGACCCGACTCGGCTGATGGCTACCCGACTGGACCACCGGCGCCAGCTTGCCGTCCGGCCCCACCGGCAACACCACCAAGGTGCCGCCCGGGTTTTCCAGGACGGAATAGTTACTGACCAACAAATGCTGACCATCGTGGCTCAAGCTTGAATGGGTTGGCTCGTTGCCCAGGGACTGCACCTGGTTGATCAGGCTCAGTTCATGGGTCTTCGGGTCAATGGCGTAGCTGCTGACCTTGCCCACCGGGTCTTTCTGGCCCGGCCCGTTTTCGTTGACCACAAACAGCCGGGTCATGTCCTTGGACAGGGTCAGCCACGACGGGTTGTCTGTCTTGATCACTTGCAACGGGCTGGCATCGAGCTGGCCGGTGCGGCTGTCGAACTGCAACCGGTAGATACCCTGGCTCTGCCCGGCGGTGTAGGAGCCCACCAGCAGTTGATGGCGTTCTTCAGTGTCCGCCTGGACGCCCATGGCGCCCAGGCTGCCGGCCATCAACAACGGCCAGAGACTACGCATTTTCATCTTCTTCGTCGTCCTCATCGTCGTGGCCGCTGGTAGCCTCCACGCACTCCAAGTGGTGGTCGCCCGAATCGCTGGTGATGATCCAGTGGTTCAGGGTTTTGTCGAATATCGCGGCCTGCATCTGCGCTGGCGTGAAGCGCCAGTGCTCGAGGGTGCGGCCGTTCATGCACTCGACGTGCAACTGGTCCTGCTCGTCGAGAGAAAAATCGAACGCGTGCAGCCCATCGATAATCAGCATGTCGCAGGATTCGAGGGCGTGCAGCAGGGTGTCGGTTACGGCAGTCATGGCGATCAGTCGTTCATTGGGAAAGTCATCATGATAACCCAATGTGGGCGTGGGCCTTGGGCCATAAGGTTCGAAAGCCATTTCGACTGGTAGATCGCCTTCGCGAGCAAGCCCGCTCCCACATGGGAACGCATTCCAATGTGGGAGCGGGCTTGCTCGCGAAGAACGATGACGCGGTCTATAGCCTTACACCACCTTATCGAGCTTCTTCTCATGGGCCGTCACCTGCTGGCACAGCTCGATCATCTGCTCGCGCATCCAGCGGTTGGCCGGGTCCTGGTCGGTACTTTCATGCCAGTAGAGGTGGGTTTCCACCGGCGGCACATCGTTGACGGGTAACAGGAAGGCATGCAGATCGTGACGACGGGCAAAGCGCTCGGGGACGGTCATGACCATGTCCGTTTGTTGCAGCACCTGGGAGGCCATCAGGTAATGCTGGGAGCGCAGGGCGATCTTGCGCTGGATACCCATCTTACCGAGGGCCAGGTCGACATACCCCAGCCCGTTGCGGCGGCTGGAAATATGCACGTGGGTCTGCGCCAGGTAATCATCGAGGCTGATCTTTTCCTTGCCCGCCAACGGATGGCCCTTGCGCATGGCGCACACGTAGCGGTCTTCCATCAACTTGACGTGGCGCACCTGCGGGTCGGTGTTGAGCGGTGCATCCACGGCGAAGTCGAGGCGGCCGGCGGCCAGTTCCTTGGTGGTTTCACGGCGCTTGGAGAGGAAGCTCTCGATCGCCACGGTGGGTGCCAGGCGACGTAGGCGCTGGAACAGCAGCGGCAGGATCACGCCTTCGGTGAGGTCGGTCATGCTGATGCGGTAGGTCTTGACGGCCTGCAACGGGTTGAAGATCCGGCTTTCCTGCACCGATACCCGCAGCAGCGACAGGGCGTTGCGCACCGGACCGATGATGTTCTGGGCCATGGGCGTCGGCACCATCCCTTGGGCGGTGCGCACGAAGAGCGGGTCGTTGAAGGTCTCGCGCAGACGCGCCAGGGCATTGGACACGGCCGGCTGAGTGATGCCGACGATCTGCCCGGCGCGGGTCAGGTTGGCTTCGGTGTAGATCGCATCGAAGACAATGAAAAGGTTGAGGTCGACCTTGCTCAGATTCATGGCGCTGCACTCTTGTTCTTGGGCTTGTTGTGAGGTGCCGGGTGGCGATGAGAATCAGTGAAACATATATCGGTGATGAATGTTAATACACGCCGAGAATAGGTTAGGTAAATTTTCGTAGCTGAACTAGCATCGATTTCATGACCTAAAACAACCTCTGCCAAGAAGGTGCTGCTCATGGATTTTGCCTATTCCCCCAAGGTTCAGGAACTGCGTGAACGCGTCACGGCGTTCATGGATGCCTACGTCTACCCGGCCGAAGCCGTGTTCGAACGGCAAGTGGCCGAAGGCGACCGCTGGCAACCCACGGCCATCATGGAAGAGCTCAAGGCCAAGGCCAAGGCAGAAGGCCTGTGGAACCTGTTTCTGCCTGAATCCGAACTGGGTGCCGGCCTGACCAACCTGGAATACGCGCCGCTGGCAGAGATCATGGGGCGCTCGTTGCTGGGGCCGGAGCCGTTCAATTGCTCGGCGCCGGACACCGGCAACATGGAAGTGCTGGTGCGCTATGCCAATGAAGAACAAAAGCAACGCTGGCTCGAGCCACTGCTGCGCGGCGAGATCCGCTCGGCCTTTGCCATGACCGAGCCGGACGTGGCCTCCTCGGACGCCACCAACATGGCCGCCCGTGCCGAGCGCGACGGCGATGAGTGGGTCATCAATGGCAAGAAGTGGTGGACCTCAGGGGCCTGCGACCCGCGCTGCAAGATCCTGATCTTCATGGGCCTGAGCAACCCCGATGCGCCACGCCATGCCCAGCATTCGATGATCCTGGTGCCGGTGGACACGCCTGGGGTCAAGATCGTCCGGCCGCTGCCGGTGTTCGGCTACGACGATGCGCCCCACGGGCATGCCGAAGTGCTGTTCGAGAACGTGCGGGTGCCGTACGAAAACGTCCTGTTGGGTGAAGGACGCGGCTTTGAAATTGCCCAGGGTCGCCTCGGCCCGGGCCGGATTCACCACTGCATGCGTTCCATCGGCATGGCCGAGCGGGCATTGGAATTGATGTGCAAGCGTGCCGTCAGCCGCACTGCGTTCGGTCAGCCGTTGGCGCGCCTGGGCGGTAACATCGACAAGATTGCCGACTCGCGGATGGAAATCGACATGGCGCGCCTGCTGACGTTGAAGGCGGCGTACATGATGGACACGGTTGGCAATAAAGTGGCGAAGAGCGAAATCGCCCAGATCAAGGTCGTCGCGCCGAACGTGGCCTTGAAGGTCATTGATCGGGCAATCCAGATCCACGGTGGTGCCGGGGTTTCCAACGACTTCCCGCTGGCCTACATGTACGCCATGCAACGCACCCTGCGCCTGGCCGACGGCCCGGATGAAGTCCACCGCGCCGCCATCGGCAAGTTCGAGATCGGCAAGTACGTGCCAAAAGAAATGCTGCGTAGCAAGGGCTAGGATCTGGCCCATCAAGGGCCTCTGTGGGAGCAAAGCTTGCTCGCGATAGCGGTGGGTCAGCTTGCATCAATGTGGGAGGTGCCACCGCCATCGCGAGCAAGCTTTGCTCCCACAGGCTAATCCTGTGGGGGCGAGTCCGCTTACTCCTTGACGCTCATGTACTCCTCGGCCCAGCGGATGTAGTCCTCGGGCTGGGTGTAGGTGTGGGTCAGTTCGGTGGCGCTCAGGTCCGAAGCCTGGGTGAAGATCTGCCGTTGTTCGCGAAGGCTGTCGTAGGTCGCCTTGATCGCGGCGAAATAGGCGCCGTGGCCGTCGATGGTCACGCGTACGCCCAATTCGGCCAGGCGCTTGTCGTCGCGCAGCAACGGGTTGCCATAAGTGACAAGCATCAGCGGCACGGTCAGGTTTTCGCTGATCTTCTCCAGGTGATCGAAGTCTTGCACGCCCACCATGCAAATCCCGTCCGCCCCGGCACGCTCATATTGTCGGGTACGGCTGATGATTTCCTGGACCGGCAGAATCGCGGCGTTGGTCCGGGCGATGATCGCCATTTCCGGATCGACTCGCGCCTCCAGCGCCGCACGAATCTTGCCGACGCCTTCGGCTACGCCGATCAGGTCGGTGGATTTACGCCCGAACTGGGCCGGCAGCAAGGTGTCCTCGATGGTCAGCGCCGCGATGCCGGCCCGTTCCAGTTCGACGATGGTGCGCATCACGTTCAGGGCATTGCCGTAGCCGTGGTCGGCGTCGGCAATCACCGGCAGTTGGGCCACGCGGCCGATGCGGGTGGCCTGTTCGGCAAATTCGCTGAGGGTGATCAGGGCGAAGTCCGGCGCGCCCAATACTTGCAACGACGCCACCGAACCTCCCAGGATGCCTACTTCGAAACCCAGGTCGGCGGCAATGCGCGCCGACATCGGGTCGAACACCGAGGCGGTGTGGTAGCAGGTGTTGGAAGCCAGCAATTGGCGAAAGTTACGACGCAAATCTTGATGGGAAAGCCTGGACATATGAGTTCCACCAATGGAATGGAAAGGCTTGAGCAAAAGTGTCAACGCCGAAAGATCCAAAGGCTATCACGTGGCGGCGATAAAGATGATGACGAATGCGCATGGGCTATGCTTTTCATTGCACCAAAAGAGGGCCGCAGACCGGGAAGTCTGCAGCCTGGCAGAAGGGTGCTTACATATTATTAATCTTGGGTAGGCATGCTCAGGATTTGCTTGATCTCATGGATGTTCCCGACGTTGAAGCGTAATGTCCACTCGGGAAGCTGACACGGCGCTTCGCTCGTTAGCTTTGTCGCGGTATCCACTACATTAATGCCTGCGCGCAGCAAAGGGGCTTTATCCCAATCATTCAAATTATCCATATTCTGACTCATTAGGTTTTCCTTTTTTGTTCTCTGAGGTTATAGGGCAGCCAATGGTTGCCCGGGGTTGAGCAAGGACAGCGTATCGGTAAATAGCGCTGTTTCTTGCGAAGCCATGCCGGGGTAAAGCGGCGTGTAATTATTATCGAAGCACCAGGCTTCGTCGGCTCTGATTGAACGCTCTGGATGAATAAGCAAGCTCAATGATGCGGACATTGACCGAGGCGCAATCTGTCTATGAATTTCCCGCAAGGCGGGCATGAATATGACTTCGCCTGGCGCCAGTTTTACGCTTCGCTCTTTGCCCAGTCGTGGCGCCTTGCCCATTTGTAACGGAAGTTTATCAAGAATTTCACGAATGATTGTCGTGTAGCCATCTCCGCTATAACCGACCGCATACATGTCGAAATCATGACTGTGGTTGAGGTTGTAAATGAAAGTTTCGCTCTCGTCATGGGTTTCTACCGGGGCCCAGAATCCCAGGCGGAGGGTGAACTCATCATTGCTGTGCAATACAAACGCATAAGCGTTGTAAAGGTTGTTGCGAATGGCGAATCCGTCCGCCTGGATCACGGCATGAAGATGTTGGCTCAGAATAGAGCGATTCGAGGCCAGCTGGCGCAAGTCTTCAACGACATCGGCTTTGTCTCGCAGTAGATCGTATGTTTTTATGCGTTCTATGAAGGTGTCCAGTTTCATGCCGCCTCCAGTGGATGAAGCAAACGGTCGAGGCGCGCACTCTTGTGTTTTTTTAACAGCGGAACGTACGTCAACGCCTTGTGGCGGTCGGCCCGATAGAGTATCTGGAAGGCCTTCCACACCACGGCGCAGTGATAGTGATAGACCAGTTCCTCGGCGACTTTGACACTGTTGGGGTCTTGGATTGTTTCGAGCAGTTCGAGGCTGGTCAAATAGCGGGCAGCGCTTTCGTCGTGGGGCAACCAGGCTATTTTGCGCAGGGTAATACGATCAAATACGCTGATGTCGGCAGCTCTGTCAGGCAGATTGATTCGACCTGTCAGCTTGGCCGGCTGACGGCAGGTTTGTATGTGATCGAATAAAGTGTCTCGGCCGTCAATGATTAACGGATTTCTCTTGTCGATAATAACCCTGTCTGCTTTTTCGACACGATGCTCATTGACAGCATATCGCTGGATTTCGAAGGGTCGATCAAGCGCAAATAAAATGCTTTGGCCTGGTACCGAGTACAGCGCTGACGAGCGAGAGTCAAATGTGGCGGATTTGATACAGATATTGCCTATGTTCGTCTGATGCAACATCAGGGTTCCGGTATGCGCATTGGTGATGTTCATGATTGTCGCCCTCTGGAAGGATTTCCTGGAGAACTCTGGTTTGTCGATTAACTGGCAAATCAATTGTTTTGTTTCTGACGTCATGTCCAATGTTTTAATTGTTTCCGCTATATAGGCGGGCGAAAACTTCTTGGTGATTAAAGTTTTTATCATGATCGTTTTCGTTGCAGTGGCTCGGTGTTGGAAAGTATGGTGTTGGGTAGGTGGGAGAGCAACGTTGCAATTGTCGATAAGTATTGCTGGTCGACGATCACGGCGCCTTTATGGCGCGTAAGAAAAGTTGTGTTTTATCTGCTTGAAACACTTCATCCTCACATTGCGCGAGGGGAAGAAAGTGCCAGGACGGGAAGTCGGGGAGTTACGCCGCCACAGCCTGCCGGGCCTGCTTGAGCAATGCCACGGCGCGCACCGTATCACCCGGTTGCACTTGCAGGCGTTTGGCGGTGAGGCGATCGACGAGCAGCTTGTGGCCATGCTGGTGCGCGCGAGCGCTGGTGACGCGGCAGTTTTCCCTGCGCCGATTGTGAATCAGCCAGACCGGTGCCTGTTCGTCCGGGGTGCCAATGATCAGGGTCAGCGTCTGGCTGTCGCGCACCGTGCGGATCTTCGACACTGGCGCCTCGATCACGGGACCGCCGTCAAAGATGTCGATGTAGCCCTTATGGCTGAAACCTTCGGCGCTGAGGATTTTCATGGCCGGCTCGGTGTTCGGGTGAGCCTTGCCGATCACCGCCTGGGCCTGTTCGGTGAGCAGGCAGGTGTACAGCGGCTGGCGTGGCATCAGTTCGGCGATGAACGACTTGTTGCCCATGCCGGACAACTGATCGGCGTAGCTGAAGTCTTTCTTGAAAAAATGCCGTCCCAGGCTATCCCAGAACGGCGAACAGCCCTGTTCGTCGGCATGGCCCCGCAGTTCGGCGATCATCTTTTCGCCGAACAGCTGGGGAAATTCGGCCACGAACAGCAGGCGCGCCAGGGACAGCAGGCGGCCGTTATGACCGCGACGTTGCTCGGGGTGCAGGAACAACGAGCAGATTTCCGATTGCCCGGACATCTCGTTGTTGAGGAACAGCGTCGGGATCTGCCGCTGGATCCCCAGCTCCGGCGCCGAGCTGACCGTCAGCCCGACCCGATAGTTGTACCAGGGCTCGCGCAGCCCGACCGCACCGGTCAGGGCACTGATGCCCACTACCTGCCGATCATCGTCTTCGAGCACGAACAGGTAATCGGCGTCGGCACGTTCGACTTGTCCGGCAAAGGTCCGTTGGGCCCAGCGAATACGATGGGCCAGGCGCTCTTCGTTGGCCGGCAGGCTGGTGAAGCCGGGGCCTGCGCAACGGGCCAGGTCCAGCAATGCGGGCAGATCGGTAATGGCGACCGGACGGACAATCATGCTGCAGCTCCTTCATTGTGTCGGTCCAAGCGCTGATGCGTGCCACGGGATCGAGTGAGGTTCATAGGGCAACCACCCGGATCCGCTCGCCATCCATGACGCCCAGGGCTGCGAGCATGTCGGGCGACAGGGCCACGGGGCCCTCGGCGTTGACGTCCAGCTCGGCGACGATGGCGCGGTAGTTTCCAAGACGGTCGTTACTCACCAGGTAACGGCCTCTGGCATCGATCTGCAGGCTTTGCCGGGCCGTGGCGCTCCGACTTTGCGTGATGGTACGGATGTTGGCGATACGGGCATGCAAGGTCGGCCCTCCGTCGAAGATATCGACGTAGCTGTTGGTCTCGAAACCCTCGCGCGCCAGGATGTCGAAGGCTTCCTGGCCGTCGGGATGCACCCGGCCGATGCAGGCCTGGGCCGCTGGCGGCAGCATGGGTACGTAGATCGGGTATTGCGGCATCAGCTCGGCGAGAAAGGTCCGGCTCTGCAAGCCGCACAACCGTTCGGCTTCGACGTAGGGCAGGTCGAAGAAGTGCTGGCCGATGGCGTCCCAGAAGGGCGACTGACCGTCCTCGCTGCTGAACCCGACGATTTCGGTGATGACCGATTCGGCAAAGCGCTGGGGATGGGCGGCGATGAACATCAGCCGGGCCCGCGATAGCAGTTCCGATGCCGGTGTGCGTACCCGCTCGGCGTCGATGTGGAAGCCACGCAGCAGCGTCTGGCCGTTGAGGTCCTGGCACAGTGACAGCGCGGGCACGCCATGCTGGATATTCAGCTCCCGGGACTCGCTGGAAAACGGCCGATTGCGCAGGCTGTAGAACGGTTCGTTGTAACCGGTGCTGGAGAGAATTTCCGAACAACCGACCAGGCGCCCGGATGCCAGGTCCTCCAGGACAAAGAAATAATTCTCCGCGCCAGGACCCTGCACATCGGCCTCGAACGAGGCGCACGAGTCGAGGATCTTTTCCTCCAGGCGCGCGGTATCGTCCGGCAGCGACGTGACACCCACCAGGCTGTCACGGGCCAGTTGTTGCAGTTGCGGCAGATCGGTTAATTGAACTGGACGTAAGGCCAGCATGGATTGCACTCCTGTTCCAGAGAGCCCGGTGACCAGCACCGGGCTTGACGATCACTGTCGATGTCCACGCGTTGTAACCACGGTTGGCCGAATCATTCGACTGCCGACCCTCACTGGCCGGCCGGATCGGGCACGGCGCTAGGGTTGCCGAATTTGTTGAGTACGCACAGGTAGACCACGCCCGCGGCGATCCAGATCAGGCCGAGCTTCTGCGCAGCCACACCCATGTTGTACATGATGGCCGCGACGATCACGAAGCCGACCAGTGGGCAAATCAAGTGGCGAATCAGTTGGCCGGACTGCTGGCGGCGCCAGTAATGGTTGATGACGGTGATGTGCAGCAACATGAAGCCGCTCAGGGCGCCAAAATTGACCAGGGAGGTGAGGGTGTCCACGGCGTCGATGAACAGGTAGCAGATCAACAGCGACAGCACCGCTACCAGGTAGATGCTCAAATACGGGGTGTTGTGTTTCGGATGGACCTTGGCCAGCACCTTGGGCAACTGGCCGTCCCGGGCCATGCCGAACAACAGGCGCGACACCGCCGCCTGCGAAGTGATCGCCACGGCCACGCCCCAGGCCAGGGCCGTGGCAACCGCGGTCAAGGTGGCTAGCCAACTGCCGGCTGCCAATTCGGCGATTTCATAGAATGCGGTGTCGGCGGACTTGAAACCCATGCCAGCGGCCAGGTCCGTGGCGATCCAGGTCTGCACCACGAAGATCGCCCCCATCACCAGCAAGGTCACCAGGGCTGCCTTGCCGACGCTGCGGCCCGGGTCGCCCTTGATCTCTTCAGCCAGGGTGGAAATGGCGTCGAAGCCCAGGAACGACAATACCGCGATGGACACGGCTTGCATCAGCAGGGCGAAGTTGAAGTGTTCCGGGCTGTACAGCGACGCGAGGGTCAGTTGGCCGTTACCGGCCCCGCCCTGCAGGGCATTCCAGGCGTAGAACAGGAAAATCCCCAGCACCACCAGCTGCGCCAGCAGGAAAATGATGTTCATCCGCGCGGTGAAGGTGATGCCCCGCAGGTTGACGAACGTCGCGCTCACCAGGAAGGCCAGGATGAAACCGACCTTGGGGATGTCCGGGTACAAATGGTTCAGCGCCATGGCGGCGTAGACATAGAGCAGCGGCGGGATCAGCAGGTAGTCCAGCAGCATCAGCCAGCCGGCAATGAAGCCGACGTGTGGGTTAAGGCCCCGTTGCGCGTAGGAATAGACCGAACCTGCCACCGGAAAGGCCCGGGCCATGCTGCCGTAGCTCAAGGCAGTAAACAGCATCGCCACCATGCCGATGATGTACGCCAGCGGCACCATCCCCGGTGCCTCGGCGTTGACATAGCCATACACGCCGAACGGGGCGATGGGGATCATGAAAATCATCCCGTATACCACCAGGTCTGTCAGCGACAGGCCGCGTTTCAATTCCTGTTTGTAGCCAAATGCCTCAATGCTCATGAGCCGTTTTCCTTTTCAGCTGTGTGGGTTGCGCTTGCTTGCTGTCTGTCGCGGGGAACTTGCCGCTGCCGCGCTACAGCAGGGGTGCCAGGTAGGCGCTCCAGGTCCGCACCGCCTCGGGGCTGCGCAGTTGGTCGTTGCGCACTTCGATCAACACCGAGTCCAGGCCGCGGCCATCGCCGTGCACCGGGACCGTCATGTCGGTCAGGGGGTTGATCTTGTAGGGTTGGTTGCCCGCTGCTCGCAGCGAATGCCGGCCTAGCCCGTCGACGATGTGCTGGGCGTATTCCTTGGCTTCGCCGAACAGCACGCCCGCTTCGAGGGCGCGCGGCTGGCCGTAGAACACCGGGGTGAAACTGTGGATGCCCACCACGCGCACCGGCCGGTTGGCGGCCAGGCGCTGGTCGATCAATGCCCGCAACCGATCATGGAAGGGATGGAACAGACACTGCTGGCGATATTCGCGCGTGGCCTCGTCCAGGTCATGGTTGCCCGGGACCTGGTAGATCTCGCTCTGGGCCGGAATGCTGTCCGGCACATGCAGCGGCCGGTTGAGGTCAATTAACAGCCGTGAGTAATTGGCAGCCAGCAAGGTCGCGCCGAGGGTTTCGGACAGGCGTTCGGCCAGGTGCAGGGCGCCAATGTCCCAGGCAATGTGCTCCTGGGACGCGGTTTCATCCAGGCCCAGGTCGTTCAGCGCATCGGGAATGAAGCGGCTGGCGTGCTCGCACACCAGCAGCACCGGGTGTTCGGAGTCCTCCCGGGCCAGTCGGTAGGGTGGCTTGGTGTAGAGGCCTGATTCAGCACATTCAATAGATTCGTGCATAGTGCTCACAACGCTCGGCAGGTGACAGCGCCTCGGTCAAGGCCAGCTCCTGGGCCTTCAAGGCGAAGTAGGTTTCGACCAGCGGACCGGGCAGGGTCTCGAGCAGCGCCCCGCTGTGGCGCAGGCAGTCCAGTGCCTGGGCCAGGGTTGTCGGCAGGGCGATAATGCCACGGGCACGACGTTGTGCTTCATCCAGCTCATCGGGTATTTCATCGGTGACAGCGTTCAAGGCCAGCCGTTGCTGGATACCCAGTCGCCCGGCAATCAGCAGTGCCGCCATCGCCAGGTGCGGCGAGGCGGTGGCGTCCATGGCGCGGAACTCCAGGTTGTACTGGTTCGCCAGCGGTTTGCCGCTCAGGCTCACGGTCGGGCAGATGCGCAGCGCCGCTTCGCGGTTGCGCTGTCCCAGGCACGCATAGGATGCGCTCCAGTGATGAGGTTGCAGGCGCTCGTAGGACACCGGCGTCGGCGCGGTCAGCGCACACAGGGCCGGCAGATAGTGCAGCACACCAGCAGCCCAATGCTGGCCGAGGCTGGACAAGCCATTACTGCTGGCGGCGTCATGCAGCACCGGGTCCGCGCTCAGGTCTTGCAGGCTCAGGTGCAAATGCACGCCGTTGCACACGGCGTGTTCCGCGGTCTTGGGGGCGAAGCTCAGGTCCAGGCCCATTTGCCGGGCGATCTCGCGGGTGATTTCCCGTACGTTCACGGCCCGGTCGGCGGCGGCTACGCCCAAAGTCGGGCGGCAGGTGATTTCGTATTGATGCTGGCCATATTCCGGCAGGAACATTTCCGGCTCGACACCGCCGGCCCGCAGGGCACTGAGCAACCACCCGGCGAATTCGGCCTGCTGGCGCTGGGCCTGGAGGCTGAAGGCCAGGCGATCAGGCTGCGCAGGCGTGGCAAACAGGTTGAATTCATGCTCGAACGCGGCGAAAACCTGCAAGCCCAGTTCGCCGCGATAACGCTCCACTTCGTCCTGCAACAGCGTGCGCGGGCAGGCGCTCCAGGGGCGGCCGTCGGTCTCCCGAATGTCGCAATGGATGAAGTCGAGGGCAGGCGCCTGGGCGTCGGGGCCGTTGTTGACGGTCACCCGGCTGGACAGGTCCGGCACCAGCCGCAGGTCGCCATAAGCGCCCCAGGGGTTGGCCGAAGCGATGATGTCCTGGGGCGTCAGCGCGCTGTTGGCCGGCACCCAGCCACAGCCCGCGGTGACGTAGTGGGGCAATTCATCGCTGGGAAACGAGCGCCCACGGGTCACGCCGATCAGGTCGGTGGTCACCAGGGTCGTGACGGGCAGCGGGGCGAGGACGGCGGCAGGATCGAGGCGGCTCATGGCTGCATCTCCTGCAACCGCGCGAGCACGGTGTCGGTATCGGTGATCCAGCAATAACCCTTGATTGCGTTCAGGCACGCCAGGTGCCGTTGTTCGGTGTAGGTGGCGCAGGCATCTTCCACCAGTGTGACCAGGTAGCCGCGATCGGCGGCGTCGCGCACGGCCATGTCGACGCACTGGTCGGTGACGATGCCTGCAACGATCAAGTGGCGGGTCTGCAGGTTGCGCAGCACGTAGTCGATGTTGGTGGAATTGAAGACCCCGGAGGAGGTCTTGGGCAGCACGATTTCGTTTTTCAGCGGCGCCAGTTCGGCAATGATCTGCGCCTCGGGGCTGCCCTTGGGCAGGTGCATGTCCGACAGCTTGTGATCCAGGGAGCGGTCGCGGCCATCGGCGGTAAGGCTTTCGATGTGAGTGTGCAACACGTTGTGCAGCCCTTCGCGCATCGCGCCGAGCAAGCGCTGCTGGTTGGGGATGACCTGCTGGCGGGCCCGCTGGATGAAATACTCGGCCTCCTGGGTGTGCAGGTGGGCATCGAATTGCGGTTCCAGCCAGGCGCGTTGCATGTCCACCAGCAGCAAGGCGGTGTGCTGGCAGGTGAACGGCAAATCCCGGGGCGAGCGGTGGGGGAGCGAGAACATCCTTATTTTTCCTCCAACAGGTGCGTGCTGAATTCCGTGCGCAAGGCATCGATGCCTTCCAGGCGTTCGGCCAGCTCGGGGCATTGCAGGGTCAGGCAGGCAATCAGCGCCTCGACCTGGGCCAGCGCCGGCACCAGGCTGTCGAAGGCCGAGATCGATTCCACCGGGGCGCTGATGATCAGGTCGGACAGCTCGCGCAATGGCGAGGCGTAGACGTCGCTGAACAGAACGACCCGGGCGTGCCGTTCCTTGGCCGCGCTGGCCACGCGCAGGGCCTGGGCCTGGTAGCGGCGGTAATCGAAGATCAGCACCACATCCTGGCGCTGCACGTCGAACAGCCGGTCAGGCAGTTGGGCGTTGTCTTCCAGGGCAAAACAGCCGGCGCGCAACAGCCGCAAATGGTTGAGCAGGTAGTGGGCCAGGAAGCTGCTGAAACGCCCGCCGAAGCAATGCACCTGATGGCGGCTGTCGAGCAACCACTGCACGAGAATGCGCACGTCTTCGGGCTGGGTCAGGGCCTGGGTGTCGATGAGGTGGCGTTGACTGGCGGCCAGGTACTGGCTCCAGGTATCGCCTTGCTGCAATTTGGCCCGCGGTTTCAACAGGGTGCGGGGGGAGCGCAGGCGATGGTCCATGTCACTGAGCAGTGCATCCTGGAATTCGGCGTAACCGCCAAACCCGAGTTTTTTCACCAGCCGCACGATGGTCGGGTCGCTGACGCCGGCATGGTCTGCCAGGCGTGACATCGGGCCGAGGCCGTTGCGTGGGTAGTGATCGAGCAGGGCACGTACGACCTTGCGTTCCGACGGCGTCAAAACCAGGCCGGGATCGGTGATCAGGTCTCTGAGAGGTGGCATCCGTGCTCCTTGCCAGGATGGGTGTTGAATTTCTTTCATAACTCCTGAAAACAGTATTTATGTAGCTGGTGCTACATGTCCAGTGGTTTTTACGTTCCGTTTAAAATGCTCCAATATTGTGCGAAACCCTTGTAGGAGTTGGTCCCGGCTGGGTAGACCGGGTATGTCAGTCGATGCTTCTGACGATGTCGGACATAACGCCTTTTTGTCTCACCTATTTGATTTCGTATAAGGTGCTGTACAGCTAAGTGCGTGAATATCCCGCCCGTGCGACCCTTCCGATTGCCTGAGAATCCAGTGTGCAAGCCACTCGCCTGACCTTGATCTGCCACGCCCGCACCACCGCCCAGAAGCAGGCGCGCTTTGGCCTGGACGAACCGCTGGACGCCGACTGGCTGGCACGCCGCGCGCAGATCGACCACCACTACCGAAATGTCCGGCAACTGCTGTGCGGGCCGGAACTGCGCACGCGCCAGACCGCCGCCTTGTTCGGCGACGAGCCCGAGCAGGACCCGGCCCTGGCCGATTGCGATCTGGGACGCTGGCGCGGGTTGTCCATCGATGAGTTGCTCCAGGCTGAACCGCAAGCCCTGCAGAGTTGGCTCGATGATGTCGAGGCGGCCCCACATGGCGGTGAATCTGTCGCCCAGTTGTGTCGCCGTGTCGGGGACTGGCTGGCCAGTCTGGAAACCCGGCCCGGACATCTGCTGGCCGTCACCCACCCCTTCGTGATCCGCGCAGCCCTGGTGAATGTCTTGGGCTGCCCGGCCGCCACATTCAACCGGATCGACATTGAACCGTTGTCCACCCTCGAATTGCGTTTCAACGGCGTATGGCGATTACGCACCCAGGGACCTGACCAGGAGTCGCCGCGATGAAGACGTTGTCAGTCATTGGCATTGGGGCCGGCGATCCGGATCAGCTGACGATGCAGGCAGTGAAAGCCTTGAACCGCTTGGACGTGGTCTTCCTCATGGACAAGGGCCCGGCCAAGGACAAACTGTTGGACCTGCGGCGCGAAGTCTGTCGGCGCTACATCGTTGATCGCACCTACCGTTTCGTCGAAGCCTACAGCCCGGAACGCCAACGCGGCGGCCTGGACTACAAGGACAGCGTCGAAGCCTTGAACCGGGCTAAACAGGCCACCTTCGAACGCTTGATCAATGAAGAACTGTCCGACGGTCAACGGGGTGGTTTTCTGGTGTGGGGCGATCCGGCGTTGTACGACAGTACCGTGCGCATCCTGCAGGCGATCCTCGATGCGGGCCGCTGCGCCTTCGAATTCGAGGTGATCCCCGGCATCACCAGCGTCCAGGCCCTGGCCGCCCGGCATAAAGTGCCGTTGAACAGCATTGGCGGTTCGCTGGAAATCACCACCGGACGCCGGTTGGCGGCGGGGCAGGTGGGCGACGCGGCGAGTCTGGTGGTGATGCTCGATGCCGAGGACGCCTATCGCCAGGTGAGCGATCCCGAGACGCAGATCTACTGGGGAGCCTATGTGGGGACGCCGGATGAAATCCTTATCGCCGGCCGCCTGGGGGATGTGGCCGATGACATCGAGCGCACCCGCAAGGCCGCGCGCAAGGCCAATGGCTGGATCATGGATACTTATTTGTTGCGCAAGCCTCAATGATGCTTGCACATCACCTTGTGGCGAGAGGTATGTGGGAGCAAGGCTTGCCCGCGATACAGGCGATGCGGTCTTCCAGAAATCGAGGTGCTCATATCGCGAGCAAGCTTTGCTCCCACATAAATGCCCTCACCACAGCAGCGTTCGACAGCTTCATCACCAGTAGGCTCTTTACCCCCGCCCAAACCGCTCCCGATACACCGACGGCGCCAACCCCACGACGCTGCGAAACGCCACGCGAAAGCTTTCCACCGAGCGGTAGCCGCACAGTTGCGCGATGTTGTCGGTGTTGTCCCCGGTGCTTTCCAGCAACTCGCGGGCCCGGGCCAGGCGTTCATGTTGCAGCCAGGCCTTGGGCGACACGCCGCAGGCCTGGGTGAAATGGCGCAGGAAGGTGCGTTCGCTCATGGCCGCCTGGCTGGCCAGTTCGCGCACCCCGAGAGGTTCGTGCAGGCGTTCGCGGGCCCATTGCATGACACTCGACAGGTCGCTGCGTGGCGTGCGGCTGACCGGTGAGGGAATGAACTGCGCCTGGCCGCCCGTACGTTGCGGCGACATCACCAACCGACGTGCCACGCAGTTGGCGACCTGGACGCCGTAGTCCCGTGCCACCAGGTGCAGGCAGGCATCGATACCGGCGGCGCTGCCCGCCGAGGTGATGACCTGTCCTGAATCCACGTACAGCACATCCGGGTCTACTCGCACGGCCGGAAAGCTTGCGGCCAGTTCGTCGGTGTAGCGCCAATGAGTCGTGGCGCCCAGGCCATCGAGCAGCCCGGCGGCGGCGAGTACGAAGGCACCGGAGCAGATCGACAGCAGGCGCGCACCACGGGCGTGGGCCCTGCGCAGTGCCTCGAGCAACGCCGGGGACGGTGGCTCGCTGCGGTTGCGCCAGCCTGGCACGACAATGGTCCGGGCGGTTTCGAGCAGTTCCATGCCGCCATCAGCCAATACCTGGAAGCCGCCCATGGCGCGCATCGGGCCGTCATCGACCGCGACGATCCGATGCGTGTACCAGGGGAAATCGAATTCCGGTCGCTCCAATCCGAAGATCTCGACGGCGACACCGAATTCGAAAGTACACAGGCCGTCGTAGGCGAGGATCGCGACCAGACCAGGGTTAGGCTGCATTTGGCGGAAAATTCCCACAGAGTGTCTTGTGCGCCACTGTAGCGGTAAGCATTGGGGGGATAAAGTCTCTTCACGCCTTATCTATCCTGGAGTACACGCCCATGACCAGCCTGGTTCGCGAAGTGCCTGCTGCCCCCTCCGATATCGCCCTGCAGCATTTCAGCCGTCGCCTGACATTCGAAACCGATTGTTCCGACGTTCATGCCAGCCAACAGGCCGGCAACATCGATTTTGTGCTGGTGGATGTACGCGGACCACTGGCCTACGAACGCGGCCACGTACCCGGGGCGATCAACCTGCCAACCCGCACTCTCACCGCCCAGGCACTGGCCGCCTATGCCAAGACCACCCTGTTCGTGGTGTATTGCGCCGGCCCGCATTGCAATGGCGCGAACAAGGCGGCAGTGCGCCTGGCAACGTTGGGATACCCGGTCAAGGAAATGATCGGCGGCGTCATGGGCTGGCTCGATGAAGGCTTTCGCCTGAGCGGCACAGTGGAGCGTATGGCGGACGAGGCGATCAGCTGCGACTGCTGAGACAGCGCAAACAGCTTTTTGTGGGAGCGAGCTTGCTCGCGATGACGGCGGCACATTTGGCATTGAGGCACGCTGACGCACCGCGATCGCGAGCAAGCTCGCTCCTACAGAACTTCGGCGTTACAACACGGCATTAGTGGCTTTTTATAAGTATTTGTCGCCTCAACATAATTCCCCTCCCGAGTGCCCCTCTAGACTCCGGCCACTTCGGTTTTTCCTGACCGAACGCTGCCTACGAATCTGCCTATAACGATCAATAAAATACCCTGCGCACTCAGGAGCGAAAATGAACAAGCTAGCCATGTTCGGTGCCCTGGCACTGTCCGTATTGTCCCTGTCGGCCGTGGCCGAAGACGCCAAGCCGATCCGCCTCGGGATCGAGGCCGGTTATCCGCCGTTTTCGATGAAAACCGCCGATGGCAAGCTGACCGGCTTCGATGTCGATATCGGCGACGCCCTCTGCGAGCAGATGAAGGTCAAGTGCACCTGGGTCGAGCAGGAGTTCGATGGCCTGATCCCCGCGCTGAAAGTGAAGAAGATCGATGCGATCCTGTCGTCCATGACCATCACCGACGACCGCAAGAAAAACGTCGATTTCACCATCAAGTACTACCATACCCCGGCGCGTTTCGTGATGAAGGAAGGCTCCGAGGTCAAGGACCCGCTGACCGAGCTCAAGGGCAAGAAAGTCGGTGTGCTACGTGCCAGTACCCACGACCGTTTCGCCACCGAAGTGCTGGTGCCTGCCGGGATCAACCTGGTGCGCTACGGCTCCCAGCAGGAAGCCAACCTGGACATGGTCGCCGGTCGTCTCGACGCCATGCTGGCCGACTCGGTCAACCTCGACGACGGTTTTCTGAAGACCGATGCCGGCAAAGGCTTTGCCTTCGTGGGCCCGACCTATGAAGACGCGAAATACTTCGGCGGTGGCGCCGGCATTGCGGTGCGCAAGGGCGATAAGGCCCTGGCCGATGAATTCAACGCCGCCATCAGCGAAATCCGCGCCAATGGCACGTACAAGAAGGTGCAGGACAAATACTTCGCTTTTGATGTCTACGGGCATTAATCGGTAGGCGCTGCTGTAGGAGCTGCCGAGCGAAGCGAGGCTGCGATCTTTCCACTGCCAGTTGAGTCCAGAGCGAAAGATCAAAAGATCGCAGCCTCGCTTCGCTCGACAGCTCCTACGCCCAGTCATTCGGAGATTTCATGCAACGCATCGACCATACCCTGCCATGGAGCCACCTGGGCACCGAGCGCCGGCTCAGTGTGTTTCGTTATGGCCATGGCCCGCGCAAGGCCTACATCCAGGCCAGCCTGCACGCCGACGAACTGCCGGGCATGCGTACTGCCTGGGAGCTGAAGCGGCGGCTCAACGACCTCGAGGCGCAAGGCCTGCTCAAAGGGGTGATCGAACTGGTGCCGGTGGCCAATCCCATCGGCCTGGATCAACATCTGCAAAGCGCCCACATGGGGCGTTTCGAACTGGGCAGCGGCAAGAATTTCAACCGCGCCTTCGTGGAACTCAGTGCCCCGGTGGCGCAACGCATCGCTGATCGCCTGGGTGATGACCCGGCCGCCAATATCACCTTGATCCGCCAGACCATGGCTCAGGTTCTCGACGACCTGCCGGCGCCGCCTTCGCAGCTTGAAGCGCTGCATCGCCTGTTGCTGCGCCATGCCTGCGACGCCGACATCACCCTGGACCTGCATTGCGATTTCGAGGCCGCGATCCATTTGTATGCCTTGCCGCAACAATGGCCGCAATGGCGCTCCCTGGCCGCACGCCTGAAGGCCGGGGTGGCGTTGCTGAGTGAAGATTCCGGTGGCAGTTCGTTCGACGAGTCCTGCTCTTCACCCTGGTTGCGCCTGGCTAAAGCCTTTCCTGCGGCGGCGATCCCAGCGGCGAACCTGGCGACGACGCTGGAGCTGGGCAGCATGGGCGACACCCGGGTGGAACAGGCCCAGGCCAATTGTGAAGCCATTCTCGGTTTTTTGGCCGAGCAGGGTTTTATCGCCGGGGACTGGCCATCCGCACCCGCCGAGTGCTGCGAAGGCTTTCCGTTCGAAGGCACTCAATACCTGTTCGCGCCGCACCATGGCGTGGTGAGCTTTCTGCGCGAGGCTGGCGAATGGGTGGAGCAGGGCGATCCGCTGTTCGAAGTGGTCGATCCGTTGAGTGATCGGGTCACCACCGTGCGGGCTGGCACCAGTGGCGTGCTGTTCGCCCTGGACCGCGGGCGCTACACCCAGCCAGGCATCTGGCAGGCAAAAGTCGCCGGGCGTGAGCCGATCCGTACGGGGAAATTGAGCAACGACTGATAAGTGCTGTCTACCTCACCGCACGCTTCTTGTCGTGCGGCTATCGAACGATGGAGGAAGGTTGATGTTTAAAGCGCTCGCTCTGTTTCTATTGCTGATCTCGTCCGGGTTGCAGGCCCAACCCTCGCTGCACACGGACTTGCCGCTCAACTACCTGGCCCAAGCCGATGAGCAAGCCGGCAACCGCCCACTGGTGATCTTCCTGCACGGCTCCGGCAGCAACGAACAGGACCTGTTCGAACTCAAGGGCGAGTTGCCCCGGGATTACAACTACCTCTCGGTGCGGGCACCGAAGAGCATGGAACAGGACCGTTATCAGTGGTTCGCGAAAAAGGGCGAGGGTGCCTATGACGGTGACACCTCGGACTTGAAGGCCAGCGGCCAGATGCTCTTGGACTTCATCGACAAGGCTCGGGCCAAGTACTCGACCGACGCGAGCAAGGTCTACCTGGTAGGGTTCAGCCAGGGCGCGATGATGAGCTACGAAGTTGCGTTGCGACACCCCGAAGCCGTCGGTGGTATTGCCGCGATGGGCGGGCGGGTCCTGTCGGTGTTGCGGGCGGAACTGACCCCCAATGAATCGCGCCGGGCACTGGCGGTGTTCATCGGCCATGGCACGGCAGACCCGATCATTCCCTACCACGATGGCACCGAGGCCAACACCTTCCTGAAGACCCTGGCGCTGGAACCGGAATTCCATGCCTACCCGGGCGTCGGCCACAGTATCAGCGCCCTGGAAGTGCAGGACCTGCGAGCCTGGCTGGAACGGCTCAATCCCTGACCACCTTAAGTCCCTGTGGGCGAAACCCTGTGGGAGCTGAGCTTGCTCGCGATAGCGGTGGATCAGCTTGCATCAATGCCAGGATGTGCCGATGCCATCGTCGGATCGCCGCCCGGAGCAAGCTCGCTCCCACAGGGTGCTTGTTACTTACCGCTGGCGATCTGTTTCACCAACGCTTCATGACCGGCCTTGTCGCTGGCCCGGGAGATGATTTGCACCACGGCCATGCGCGTGCCGGAGGCGCCCAGCAAGGTGGTGTCGAGGGTGGGTCCGCCGCCCTGGGTCGCGCTGGTGTCGAGCTGGCGCAGGCCCAGGCCGGTGCCTTTTTGCTTCAGGCTTTTTTCGCTGAGGATCTTGGCGTCCGGCAGGGCCTTGATGCGCTGGGCGGCGAAGTCGGCCATGGTGGTGTCGAGGAACGCACCATCATCGTCCTTCACATTCGTACCGTTGACGATGGTGTTCTCCGCGGCAATCACCACGGTTCTGCTGGTGGCATTGCTGTACATCGTCCCTGTCGCCCCAGCGGTGCCCTGGGCCACTTCACCGGCGGGTAGCGGCGTCGCCGTGAAGCCCTTGGGCAAGGTGAAGGTGAACTTGCCGCCGAGCATCGACACTTTCTGCGCCGGTGCATCGCCGGCAGGTTTGGCCGGGGCCGCTTGGGCGGATACCACGACCAGACTGGCGATGGCCCCCAGCAACAGGGCGGCGGCTTGTTTACTCAGCAATGACATTGAAACGCTCCACAGATGGTCGTGCCTGGAGGCCGATCATCCCACGGGCGTCGCACCTGACTCCAGCGCCAGTGCAGAAGAGACCGTCATTTTGGTGAAAGGTGTGCGGTGTCGCCGGGCGGTGCCCGCACCAGCAGCCGTCGGGTCACCAGCAACATGGCCATCGACACCGCGACGCCCAAGGCAAAGGCGGGCATGCCCAGCACCGGCAGGGCGAGGGCCAGGGTCAGGCAGAAGGCGGCGAAGCAATACATGCCGGTGGCCGTCGCCCGCAGCAGCGCGGCGGTGAAGGCCGGCCCCCGGGTTTGTTGGGAGAACACCGCCATGACACTGCCCAGCACCGGGAACACCGCCAGCAACCCGCTCCAACGTTCGCCCACGGTGCTGGCCAGCAGCGTCACCGCCAGGGTCAACAGCGCGCCGGCGATCATGCGCAGCAGCAGTTTGTCGGATTTGGCCGCCGGCCCGTTCATCACCGGCCGGACCGTGGGGAACAGATACGGCGCCGCCAGCAGCGCGGCCAGGGCGATCAGGCTCGACAACGGCAGCGAAGCCGGTAGCCAGGACAGGATCAACGCCACCAGGGTCCAGACGCCTAGCGCGATGCCCAGCGCCCAGGGCCAGTTGCGATGCTGGGCGACCTGGGCGTACACCACGCAGAAGGCAATCATCGCGAACATCGCTGCCAACGCCGCGGTCGCCGACTGTGCGGCAAACAGCTCGCCTTGTTCTATGGCCAGGAACAACAGAATCGGCCCCACCACGACTGGCAACCCCGAGAGCCAGCCGGCCACACTCGGTCCCCAGCGCCTGCCCGCCAGGGAAATCAGCAGCAGGAACGCGGGAATCACCAGCAATTTGAGCAGCAGCACGCGGTCATCCTTGTCAGTCCTCGAGGCGCCACGTTAGCACCGCCCGCGTCGCAAACCCACTGTGGGGGCGAGCTTGTTCGCCACGAGGTTGGGGGAGGCTGGGCTGACGTTATCGCGAGCAAGCTCGCACACAGTGTGGGGGGCTGGTCTCGATATTTGGTTCGACACAAGCCCTCTGTGAGCGAGCTTGCTCGCGATGGCGGCAGAACTGGCACGAAAGACCCTAAGGCTCAACCCCGCGCAGCACTGAAACGCTGCGCCAATCCCTCACGCTCGAAGTGTTCGGTGATGAAGTCGATAAAGGCGCGAGTCTTGGCCGGGATCAGCGTGCGGCTGGGGTAATAGAGGGAAATCACGCCAAGGTCCATGTACCAGTCCGGCAGCAGCCGTACCAGTTCGCCGCGCTCCAGCCAGGGCAGCACGTCCGGCACGGTCAGCAGCGAAATGCCCAGGCCCAGCAAGGTGGCTTCGCGCATGGCGACCGGGTCGTTGAGAATGATGGATTCAGGCAGCCGCAACGCCGACTCGAAACCGGCGGCGTTACGCATCGTGGCCTGACGTACGCGCCCGGTGAGGCTGGAGCGCAGCACGATGTTATCGAAGTGGGCCAGATCTTCCGGGTGCTCGGGGCAGGCGCGTGCGGCCAGGTAGGCTGGGCTGGCTACCGCGACCAGATGTGCCGGCGCCAAGGTTCGCGAGATCACGCCAGGCGTCAGTTCGAAGCCGCCGCCAATCGCTGCGTCGAAACCTTCGGCGATCAGGTCTACCCGTCGGTTCTCGAAATGCCATTGCGGGCGGATCAATGGGTGGAGGGCCAGAAATTGTGGCATCAACGGCAGCACATGGCCGATGCCGAAGCTTGGTGACAGGCTGAGGCGCAATACCCCGGCCGGCTCGCCACGTTCAGTGGTCACGGCGCCGATGGCGGCCTGCAAGGCTTCGAGATGCGTGCCGATGCTGGCCAGGAAGTGTTCGCCGTTCTCGGTCAAGGACAGCTTGCGGGTCGAGCGCTGGAACAGCCGCACCCCCAGGTTTCGCTCCAGCATTGCCACATTGCGGCTCACGGCCGCGGGCGTCAGGGCCAGCAACCTGGCGGCCGCCGAGAAACTGCCGGTTTCGGCACTGCGGGCAAAGCATTCGAGATTGGCGAGGCTTTCCATCAAAGTGACCTGATAGTAATGCTTGAAAATGATTCAACGTATTACTGGCTAATCATCACGTAATAGCAAGGGCAATATGCACCTCAACGGCGGACATCACCGCCCAGGGTTATCCAACTGTGAGGACATACGACATGAGCAGCATCGACACCATCGGCATCATCGGCGCAGGCGCCATTGGCAGTGCATTTGCCCGGGCCTTGGCCCGTCAGAACATCAACGTCGTGATTGCCAACAGCCGCGGCCCCGAAAGCCTGGCCGAGTTGGTCGCCGAGCTCGGCCCCACCGTCCGCGCCGGCACCGTGCAGCAAGCCGCTGCCCAACCCATGGTGCTGGTGGCCGTCAACTGGCCGAAGTTGCCCCAGGCGCTGAATGGCTTGCCGGACTTTGCCGGACGAATCGTGATCGATGCCAACAACGCAATCAAAGTCCCGGAGTTCGAGGCGATTGATCTGCAAGGCCGGGCTTCTACCGAGGTGTTCAGCGAATGGGTGCCGGGGGCACGGGTGGTCAAGGCGTTCAACCACATGTTGGCGCGCCTGCTGGAGGCTGATCCAGCGTCCGAAGGCGGCAAGCGCGTGCTATTCCTGACTGGCGACGATGAGCAGGCCCGTGGGGAAGTCGCGCAGTTGATCGATCGGCTGGGATTCTTCGGTGTGGACCTGGGCCCATTGAGCGTTGGCGCACGCTTGACTCAATTCCCGGGTGGGCCATTACCGGTGCTGAACCTGGTCAAGTTCGACTGAGTACTTCGCCGCATACGTGTAAGGAAGCGCTCGACCAGCGAGGGAGCCCGGCCTGAAACACTCAGTCGGGTTCCACGTCCAATTGCAGGCTGTCGTCGGCCAGGCGCTCGGTTCGCCGGACAATACCGCTGATGCGCCGGCCTTCGGCGTTGAACACCACGATCTGGGCTTTATCCAGATCCGCCGGCAGTGGTGGTCGCACGTGCAGCGCGAACCAGGGCGGTTCGCCGTCATCGAGGCGTTTGACGTCGAACTCGCAGTCGACACTTTTGGTGTCACGACCAAACAGCGTGTCGAGGCCGTAATCAAGGTGAGTGCTGTCGGCAGCAGGGTCGAGGGACATCGGCGGTCTCCTGGATGGGTACGCACGGCTGATGTTCAAGTGATTCTTCCCGCAATGGAAAATTCCATTGGGTGATCTGTAGAGATTAGCCCCAACCTGTGGGAGCAAGGCTTGCCCGCGATGCAGGCGCCTCGGTTCACAAAGGACCGCGTCGACTTCATCGCGGGCAAGCCTTGCTCCCACAGATCGCCTCCTTCTCCCCAAGAGCCGGCACGGCTGGTGATCAAGCGCCAGGCACGCCGTCTTTCCACGCCGACCAGTTCTTCACAATGTCCTGCACCAGCGGGTTGCCGGTGCGGAACAGGTTTTCCAACGCAGGGACGAACGCGCCCTGGTCGGCGTATTTGAGCAGGTTGTCCACTTCGTTGCCGCCGGGCTCGGGACGGTCGAAGTCGGACCCGGCCCGCAGAACGGCCAGCCGGTTGATGTCCACCCGACCTTCGCGACTGGCCCGGAGCAAGGCCTCGTAGGTTGAGTTGTCTTCCTGTTGGGTGGTGCAGTAGACGCCCTTGTTGTCGGTGAGCAGGCGAGTCCAGACTTCGGCGCGCTCGCTCAGGCGGGTACCGGAGAACCAGGTGTTGCCGGCCAGGGTGTCGCAGCGGGTCACCACCGGCGGCTGGTTGGCCGGAGCGTACGGATACTTCAAGCGCCAGGCCGCCGATTCCTTGCTTTCCGCCAAGGTCACCTTCTGGCTGAGGGCAAAGGCCTTGGCTTGCAGGGCCGGGTTGAGTTCGAAGACTTCCGTCTTGTAGTCCAGCGGCGGCTTTTCATTCGGCCCCTTGGTGTTGATGCCCAGGTAGCCGGTGGGCCAGTCCTCGGGCACATCCCGCGAATCCAGCTCCCATTGGGTGCCGAACTCCACCAGGTAATGGGCCCAGGCCGTCGTGCCAAGCGTGCCGTGGTGTGGGTTGATGCCGGCGATCCCGGCCACCAGGAAATAGCTTTTGCGCAGGTCGACGGTGGGGGAGAGCGCCAGGGCCAGTGTCGAGGCTGCGGCGTTGGTCTGGCCCATGCCGGTGATCAGCAGGCAGACCCGCTCGGCATTGCAGCGGATCGTCGGGTATTCGGCGGACAGTCCCGGCACGCGGATTTCAGTCTTGAGTTCGAGGCGATCGATCCAGTTCTGAGCCTCGGGGGCGAACATCGTGATCAGCAGGACTTTGGGCTGAAGCGGCGGTGCGGCCCCGGCGGTCGAGCAGAACAGGGCCGTGCAGGCCAGGCCGATTGAAATAGACAGGCGATTGATCATGTATTCGTGACCTCCATGGATTCGAAGTGTGCTTCTACGGTGTGCTCAGAATTGATAGCCAACCCCGGCGTAGTATCCCCAGCCGTCGGAGCGGGCGCGGAAGTGGCCATCGCCAAAGTTAGCTCACTGCCGTCCTGCCAGTTGCCGCCGTTGTGAAAGTAGCGGCCCACCAGCGTAAAACGCAATTCAGGCGTTGGTCTTGTTCTGTTGGCAGCGGTGAATGTTCGACGCGGCACTGGGTCGGCGGCGTTGCTGATAGAATCGGCCATCTTGACTGACCAGAGGTATGCCCATGAGCGAGCCGATTCGCCTGACCCAGTACAGCCACGGCGCCGGCTGCGGCTGCAAGATTTCGCCCCAGGTACTGGAAGTGATCCTGGCCGGCAGCGGTGCGCAGAACCTTGATCCCAAGCTGTGGGTCGGCAATGCTTCGCGGGACGATGCGGCGGTGTACGCCATCGACGAGGAGCGTGGCGTGGTCTCGACCACCGATTTTTTCATGCCGATTGTCGACGATCCCTTCGATTTCGGACGCATCGCCGCCACCAATGCCATCAGCGACATCTACGCCATGGGCGGTGATCCGCTGATGGCCATCGCGATTCTTGGTTGGCCAGTCAACGTATTGGCCCCGGAAATTGCCCGGGACGTGATTCGCGGCGGTCGGTCCGTGTGTGATGAGGCCGGTATCCCCCTGGCCGGTGGGCATTCGATCGACGCGCCCGAGCCGATTTTCGGCCTGGCGGTCACAGGCCTGGTGCAAAAGCGCCACATGAAACGCAACGACACGGCCACCGCCGGTTGCCGCCTGTACCTGACCAAGCCCTTGGGCATCGGCATCCTCACCACGGCGGAAAAGAAAGGCAAGTTGCGCGCCGCCGATGTTGGCCTGGCCCGTGACTGGATGTGCACCCTCAACAAACCCGGCAGCCGCTTCGGCAAGCTCGAAGGGGTGACGGCGATGACCGACGTCACCGGTTTCGGCCTGCTCGGGCACCTGGTGGAAATGGCCGACGGCAGCCAACTGACCGCGCGCATCCGCTATGACGCGGTGCCGCGCCTGCCGGGCGTCGAGTACTACCTCGACCTGGGGTGTGTACCGGGCGGTACGCTGCGCAACTACGACAGCTACGCCAGCAAGGTCGGTCGGGTCCAGGAACTGCACAAGCGCGTGTTGTGCGACCCGCAGACCAGCGGTGGCCTGCTGATTGCCGTCACCCCTGAAGGCGAGATCGAGTTCCTGCGGGTGGCCGCTGAACTCGGGCTGGCGCTGGAACCTATCGGCGAACTGGTCGAGCGACAGAGTTACGCGGTCGAGGTGTCTTGATGAGCCATGACATCACCGATTACCGCGACATCTTCCTCAATGACCGGCCGATGATGGACACACGCGCCCCGATCGAATTCATCAAGGGGGCGTTCCCCGGCGTGGTCAATCTCCCGTTGATGACCGACAGCGAACGGCAACGCGTCGGTACCTGCTACAAACAGCAGGGGCAGCAGGCCGCCATTGTCCTGGGGCATCAACTGGTGTCCGGCGAAACCAAGGCCCAGCGCATCCAGGCCTGGGCCGAGTTCGCCAAGACCCATCCCGACGGCTTGCTGTATTGCTTTCGCGGAGGCTTGCGTTCGCAGATCGTCCAGCAATGGCTCAAGGACGAAGCGGGCATTGATTACCCCAGGGTCGGCGGTGGCTACAAGGCCATGCGCACCTTCTTGCTGGACACGGTCGAGCAGGCGGTTGCCCAGTGCGACCTGGTGCTGCTGGGCGGCATGACCGGCACCGGCAAGACCGAAGCGCTGGGCCAACTGAGCAACAGCCTGGATCTGGAAGGTTATGCCAACCATCGCGGTTCCAGCTTCGGCAAACGCGCCACCGGCCAGCCTTCCAACATCGATTTTGAAAACCGCCTGGCCGTGGACGTACTGAAAAAACGCGCCGCCGGCATCGAACAATTCGTGCTGGAAGATGAGAGTCGTGCGGTCGGCAGTTGCGCCTTGCCGCTGCCTTTGTACCAGCGCATGCAGCAGGTTCCGATGGTCTGGCTGGAAGACAGCCTGGAGCATCGGGTCGAGCGGATCCTGCAGGATTACGTCATCGACCTGTGTGCGGAATTTGTCGCTGTACATGGCGACGAAGGTTTCTCGTTGTTTTCCGAGCGGTTGCTGGCCAGCCTGGACAACATCCACAAGCGCCTGGGCGGCGACCGTCACCGGCGTTTGATGAACATTCTGGAAGCCGCCCTGGCCGAGCAGGCCAACAGCGGCGCCGTCGACTTGCATCGCGGTTGGATCGAAGGCTTGTTGCGTGAGTATTACGACCCGATGTACGTGTTCCAGCGGGAAAAGAAGGGCTTGCGGATCGAGTTCTCGGGGGAACAGGCGGCGGTGTTGGAATATCTGCGGGAGCGGGCGGCCCGGGGCGGGTGACCACAGGTTTGATATCCACTGTCAATCCCTGTGGGAGCGAGCTTGCTCGCGATAGCGGTATTTCAGTCACATCAATATCAATGGGTCTGACGCTATCGCGAGCAAGCTCGCTCCCACAAAGGGAAATAGCGACTGATCAGGTCGGGCAGGTCTCCTGGCCATTATCCAAGCCTTGCTTGTAGCTCTGACTAGAGAGGCTGGCCTTGCCGTTGTGCCAGGTCAGGGTCAGCACGTACAGCGAATCAAAATCGCCTGACGCCCAGTCATCGGTAATGGTCTGCTTCTTGCCCACGGCCTCCCCGGCGACCTTGTTGATCAACTCTGGCAGGTAGCCATGTGACCAGGCGGTATAGATGGTGGCGTTGTGGTACTTGTCGTCCAGCAGTTCATCAGCGAGGTCGCTGGTGTCGTTGGCTGAATAATTGATGTTCACCGGCAACCCGAGCTTGATGGCACTGGGGCTGATGGTCATCAGCGGGCGAATATAACTGTAGGAATTGTCCAGCTCACCCTCTTCGACATTGCGGGTCGGGTTGGCCGCGAACACGTAGTCGGCCTTGCCGAATTTTTCCGGCAGCAGGGTGGCCAGGTCGATGGCGCGGTTGAGGCCCTGGCAGTTGAGCTGGCCCAGGCCTCCGGCGGGTTTCTCGGCGTGGCGCAGGAACACCAACGTCTGCACGCCGTCGGCCGGCTGGGCGCGGCTGACGCTGGATTCCAGCGACAGCACCAGTCCACAGACCACCAGCAGCGTCGGCAGCACCAGCCACGAACGGTGTTTGAAGCGCCTGGCGAAATTCAGTGGGTTCATCATCGAATAGTTTTTCTTCAGCACTCTTGAGTCAGGCTGACAAACCCTGGCACCGCGAAGCGGTTGGCCTCGGGTGGTTTCCCTGTCATTACGCCGCGTCGAATCCTCGGGGGCATTGCTCAGAGTCTCTTCAAGTCCTTTGGTTCGATCCTGGCTGGTCCCGGTGCACTCTAGCGATCTCCGTCAGGAGATGGGACGAACGTTAACGACAGGATGTTGCGGATTTAAGAAGGGCCGATGTGAATTCCGTGACGGGTTCATGGGCATCTGAATTTAGCGAATCGCTCTACGTTCATCGCTTCTCTCCCTGACCCCGCCCCGTTGACAAAGTCTCGTGTTCGCCCGGCACCGCAAGGTTCCTGTATGTCAGCCCCTGAAAAGCGCGCCTGTTTAGATATCTGACATTCTTGTCTGACAAGAATTTTTTGCCCAGTGAAGTCATGTCTCAGTAGAGCTACAAAATATTGGAGTCGTACTTTTTTATAGTGCGTACTTTAGATATATCTTTGTTGTATGGGAGTGGCAGCTTCTCAGCTGCTTGCGAAGGCGTCGTTACATTTTGTAGCTTTTGCGAATGACTTTGAAATGCCCGCTGTGCAAGGTTAGTTGGCCTAAACAAATAGGTGAGGGTTGACAGGAAAAACAACAACCGCTAAACATTGGGTTCAGATGACAGCCAAGGAAGGCGGAAAATGATTAGGATAACGCCTGGGTTTTGTCTCGCGTATGTTTGTTGTTTTAACAAACTGTCTCCCTAATTATTTACCTCGGTGTGTGTCTACGGGTTCACCACTCTCAGTGGTGGATAATTTGCTGCGGCCTTCGGAATTTATATTTCGCACGAAATAGCTGATTCAGGTATGCCTCCAGTGAAATTATGCCCGGCGCTGGTGTGCCTTGTTTCTAATTGCTAGGTCAAGGTGCTCTTTGGTTAATAGCATCACGCTTAAAGCTTGATGCGCCAAAATTATAAATATAAGGGGTTTTTATGTCTCAGGCAGTTCCTCATGATTCGATACTTGATCTTGTGTTGGGTCACTGCTATTCCTCACCCGATACGGCAGCTATTGTGATAGGTGATAGTGTTGTCACATATCAAGAGCTAAGAGATAAAATTTATAAGGTGTCTACTTATATTCAAGGCAGAGGTGTGGAGGTCGGCAGCGTCATCGCTATTATGCAAAATAATATTGGCGATGCGCTTGCTTCTATGTTGGGATGTCTACACGCGGGGTGCATTTACTGTCCAATAGACGCCTCTCTGCCTCCTGCAAAAATACAACGTACCTTGGCCGTAGCTAATGTCGAGTTTGTTCTATCCGAACAAGACCTTCCTTATATTTGGCAAAGCGATGATCCTGAGTTTGTCCACTATAAGGAACTGCCTATACCTGCTTCCTACGCTGCGCTCACACAACGTTACCATCCCTTGGCCTACATTATGTTCACCTCCGGCTCAACTGGAGACCCCAAAGGAGTAGCTATTGGGCACGCCAATCTGATTGAAATATTCAGGGGGTGGGACGAGATCTATCAATTGAAAAAACTCAAAAGGCATCTCCAGTTCGCCAGCCTTTCCTTTGACGTGTTTGCTGGTGACTGGCTTCGTGGGCTTTGCTCTGGGGCCATAATCTACGTGCCTACTTCATCCGAGAAATATGTTGTTGAAAACTTGGCTGAATTTATTATCACCTACCAGATAGAGTGTGCTGAGTTTACTCCAATTATTCTTAGGGAGCTCTACGGTTATGCGTTAAGAAATAACGTAAAACTGAGTAGTTTTAAACTGCTGATTGCTGGGTCTGATGTTATGCGTGTTAGGGAGTTTAAGGATGTTCGTAAAATAATCTCTGACGACTGTCGCTTGGTGTTTTCATATGGGACGACCGAAACAACCATAGATAGCACCTATTTTGAGGCTACCCATGAAGCGCTAAGTAAGCTCCAAAATGATGCTCCTCTTCCTATTGGTGTGCCCTTTCCGTGCACTTTAATTACGATTCTAAAGGATGACGGTACGCATACTGATCTCCATGAGGTGGGAGAACTCTACATTGGCGGAGGTGGTGTTGGTCAGGGGTATTTGCACCATGACGTCAGAACATCAGGTCGATATCTGCGTCGTCTACCGCTTGGCCGCCATGCTCGATGGTATCGGACGGGCGACCTGGCTTCATATGATGGGCAAAATTTCAATCTTCATGGCCGCGCCGATGCTCGGATTAAAGTACACGGAAAACTCATAGATCTCACAGAGTTAGAGGCGCACTTGCGCGCCCATGAAGATATATTGGAGTGCGTCGCCACCACAACGCGGCACGATTTAAATAAAAAAATACTTCTGCTGATAAAGCTCAAGCCGACTAGTGCCAAGTTTAAGCGCGAAGCAATCGCCGAGCATGTTTCCAATCTTGAGGATTATCCTGTCAGCAGTAACGATATTTACTTCACCAAGGACTTGCCGGTGACCATGAGCGGGAAGATAGATCGAGTTGAAGCGAATAGGATAGCCATCACATTGCAAGCGGGGGTGGCCAAGTGAGAATTCTTCAAGTCGGTGCGGGGCCTACGGGAGTTAGTCTGTTCATTCGGCTACACTCTCAGCTCGAAACACAGTATTCCGTACTTGAGTACGTTATAGCCGATGGGCGAAAACCGGGCTCAGGTCTAGCTTTTGGTACTGGCTATAACAGTCATCTTATCAATCTGCCTGCTTCAGTCATGAGTATTAATCCTGATAACCCTCTAGAATTCGTCGAGTGGCGCGCAAAAAATCAATCGTTGTGGCAAGAATATTTCCCAGATGAAGAACAGGCATGGTCAGAGTTTCCGTCGCGGCGCTTATTTGGATTGTATGTAGGTCATCAGTTGCAACGAGCATTGAACGGCGCCTCCTTTGCGGAACTTATTAATACGTCGGTTTCCTGTGTGACACCTATTCAGTCTGTTGGTAAGTTTTCCGTGGAGTTTAGCAACGGCACCAAAGAGATTTTTGACAAAGTTATTATTTGTATCGGGCATGCACCTAGGTTTCCGTTGCTATCCAATGCCCCCCAAAAGTTTTTCTGCTCTCCCTATCAAGCTATGGACATACCGATCCATGCCACGGTGGGGATTATAGGTTCTCGGTTAACGGCGATCGATGCGGCACTGGCACTCCAAGAAAAAGGCCATATTGGAAGAATAACAATGGTGTCCAGAACTGGCAAACTACCCAAGGTTATTGCTGAGCACTCTGGCTATGATCCAAGCACGTTTATCACAGCTCTGCTTAATGAAAAAAACCAAACACTTGAGTCCATTCTTACGCACCATAAAAAAGAACTCGATAGGGTCACAAATGGTCTCATTGACTGGGATGCCCTAGCAAAACCCGGAGCGACACGAACCGAGGAACTTGAGCGAGAAATAAGCAGTTGCTCGCGGGGTAATCACCTGTGGCAAAGCGTTTTGTTGGCCTCTTATTCGGTCATAGATAAATTGTGGGCGAGACTAAGTGATCCAGAGAAAGCCGAGTTCATGACAAAATACTATGGACCTTGGATGACGTATCTAGCGGCGTTCCCTGTGTTTAGCGCCGTACGTATACTGCAATTAATGCAAGGTGAACAATTAGAGATTTACTCTGATTTACAGGGGGTCGAGGCTACTGAGCAGGGCTTTGATATTTATCATGGTCGAAACGAGTGCTTAAATGTCCAGTATTTGATCGATGGACGTGGTGTTGGTTATGGGGAGATGGATCTCAAAGAAGTACCCTTGTTGAAGAATATGTTAGCCAATGGCTCGATCACGACCCACCCGTTGGGCGGTGTTTCCATTAATTCGCTAACTTATCAAGCACTTTCCAATCGTCATAATGAAATTCCCGGGCTTTTTGTTGTGGGTGATTTGACAAAGGGAGAGTTTCTGGCGACCACCGATGTAGTACGCAACGTAATGCATAGCGTCGCTGCCAGTTCCGCTATCCTTTCGCGAAACCGCTGACATGAAGATCTCGACTCAAAACGCGAGTCACGCTCCGAAGTCCGGACTGACTCAACTGTCACATGCCATTTTGGCGAGCTTGGGTGTTCCCTCATTTGACTCTGGATTCGACCTCCAGCCTACAAATGGACTGGTCATTTTCATCGTTGATGGATTGGGGCAGCTATTGCTCGACGAGCATCAGTCCCATGCACCATTCCTGAAAACACTGCTTTGCACAGGTCAGTCTTTCGGAGTCGGATTTCCTGCCACTACCGCGACCAGTTTGGCTTCCTTTGCTCTCGGGCAAGGAAGCGGCCAGCACGGTATAGTTGGGAGCCGCTTTGCGTTGAATAATCGGACCGAATTTTCCCCATTGTCATGGCAAATGGGCGGTTTTTGTCGTAATCAAACAAGCGGCACTCATTCCGTTGATCCGCCGATTTTTGCAATCGAAAAGACTGCTTGGGAAACTGCCAGCGAACTGGGTCTGAACATAGAATGTATACTCCCGTTAAAAATAGCTAACTCCCGTTACAGTAAAGCTATTTATAAAGGAGCCACAATTACTCCCTATATGGACTATTGGCACTGTGGTTTTAAAATCAGGGGGGCGCTTAAAAAGTCATCGCGACGGTTGATTTACGTTTATCTGGGTGAGTTGGATTACGCGGGTCATGTCTATGGCACGAACTCAGAAGCCTGGCTCGATAGCCTGCGGCAGGTGGACACTCTGATTTCCTCAACGGCCAGCGCGCTTGCTCGAGGAACAAAACTACTAGTCGCTGCCGACCACGGCATGACAACCCTTTCGTCCGAAGCCATTTTCGACTTTGATACCGACGCTGGTCTTCAAGAGGGCGTGGCGTGGATTGCGGGTGATATTCGTGCCCGGCACATTTACACAGAGGCTGGAAAAACGTGTGCTGCATTGGAGCGCTGGAAGAACAAGCTCGGTGACGATTTCATGGTGCTCTCTCGCAGCCAAGCGGTTAACGAGGGTTTGTTCGGGGGGACTGTGAGAGTCTCCTTTGAACAGCGTTTGGGAGATCTGATTGTATATCCGACAGGACGGGGTGGCATCGTACAGAGCCTTACGGAAAAAAACCAAATGTCATGGAAAGGGCATCACGGGGCTCTGACTGAAGAGGATCAGCTTTCTCCGCTTCTGATTTACTCCAAAGGATGATCCCATAGGCCGTGGCTCGCCCTCAGAGCCACGGACCTAGCAATTCAACCAACGATAGGCCGTTTTGATGCAAAAAATTCGCAGGCGTTGGCGACGCGTATTTTTAACCCGCGGTCAGGCAGCTTAATTCGCACCCGGTAGGGACTTTCACCTGTTCTCCTTCCCTTTCGGCTTTTTGAATAGCCATGTGTAGCCAGCATGATCCCGGATCCAAAAGCTCAGTCATCTGATTTATGCTCCAGCTTTCTAAATAGCACTTGGAATCCACCTCATGCCCAACCTGACCCCATTCCCCATCACCGAGAAATGGCCTGCCCAGTACCCGGAGTGGATTCAGCTCTACTCCCTGCCCACCCCCAACGGTGTGAAGGTCTCGATCATGCTGGAAGAGATCGGCCTGCCATACGAGCCCCACAAAGTGGACTTTGGCAGCAACGACCAACTGTCGCCCGAGTTCCTTTCCCTGAACCCCAACAACAAGATCCCGGCGATTCTCGATCCCCATGGGCCGGGCGACCAGCCGTTGGCGTTGTTCGAGTCGGGGGCGATCCTGATTTATCTGGCGGACAAGAGCGGGCAACTGCTGGCCCAGGAGTCGGCGGCGCGCTACGAGACGATCCAGTGGCTGATGTTCCAGATGGGCGGGATCGGGCCGATGTTCGGGCAGTTGGGGTTCTTCAACAAGTTCGCCGGCAAGGACTACGAGGACAAGCGGCCGCGCGATCGCTACGTCGAGGAAAGCAAGCGCCTGCTCAAGGTGCTCGATGGGCGTCTGCAAGGGCGCGACTGGATCATGGGCGAGCGCTACACCATCGCTGATATCGCCACGTTCCCCTGGGTGCGCAACTTGATCGGCTTTTACGAGGCCGGTGATTTGGTCGGGATCCAGAACTTCCCCAATGTGACGCGGGTGCTGGAGCGTTTCCTGGCTCGACCGGCTGTAGCGCGTGGGTTGAAGATTCCGGAATGAGTCACCCGACGACTCACCGATTCGATTACAAGCCACCGGCAGCCTGAATGCCGGGTGACGTGCATCAATGACTCGCTGACCTTGTGAGTAGATGATTGCCCGGCCGGTAACACGCTGTTTTCCAGTCGACGTTTGTGCCCTGGCCGGCCAGGGCATAAGCTTTGCTCCTTATGATCGAGCACCCATTTCTGCCCAGGAGTCCCATGTCCAGTCAGTTCCCCGAAGCACGTCCACGCCGTCTGCGTCGCAATGCAAGCCTGCGCAGCCTGTTCCAGGAAACCGAGTTCACCTTGAACGATCTGGTGCTGCCGATTTTCGTCGAAGAGGAAATCAATGATTTTGTGCCGATCAAGAGCATGCCGGGCGTGGTACGCATCCCTGAGTCGAAGCTGGCCGGTGAGATCGAGCGCTACGCCCGTGCCGGCATCAAGTCGGTGATGACCTTTGGTGTGTCCCACCACCTGGACAACGATGGCAGCGACACCTGGAGCGAGCGCGGCCTGGTGTCACGCATGGCCGGGATCTGCAAGGACGCGGTGCCGGAAATGATCGTGATGTCCGACACCTGCTTCTGTGAATACACCGATCATGGTCATTGCGGTGTGCTCCACGGCGATGAAGTGGACAACGACCGGACCCTGGTCAACCTGGGCAAGCAAGCCGTAGCGGCGGCCCGCGCCGGTGCTGATGTGATCGCGCCATCGGCGGCCATGGACGGGCAGGTCCAGGCGATTCGCCGGGCCCTGGATGAAGCCGGTTTCAGCCAGACGGCAATCATGGCCTATTCCACCAAGTTTGCTTCGGCGCTCTATGGCCCGTTCCGCGAGGCCGGTGGCAGCGCGTTGAAAGGTGACCGCAAGAGCTACCAGATGAACCCGATGAACCGCCGCGAAGCACTGCGCGAGTCCTTGCTCGATGAACAGGAAGGTGCCGATGCGCTGATGGTCAAGCCGGCCGGTGCCTACCTCGATATCATCCGCGACATTCGCCAGGCTTCGAACCTGCCGCTGTCGGCTTATCAGGTCAGTGGCGAATACGCGATGATCAAGTTCGCCGCCCAGGCTGGCGCCATCGACGAAGCCCGCGTGGTACGCGAGAGCCTTGGCGCAATCAAGCGGGCGGGGGCAGACCTGATCTTCACCTACTTTGCCATGGACCTGGCGCTGAGCGGGATCTGATCCAGCGCTGCTCCCGGGGTTGGGTGTGAGATCCATCTTCACCACCATTCATCGCGAGCAAGCTCGCTCCCACATTGGGCATAGCCCGCATCCACTTTTGATCGTATGGTTGCTCCGGAATAACGAACTCGATGGAGCACCATGCAATTCAACCGATTGATGATCAGCCTTGCTGCGCTGCTGGCTTTGGCTGGTTGCGGTAGCCGTCAGGCGCAGGAGCCTGAGCGTTCGCCCGCTGAGGTCAAGAAGCAGATCGTACAGTTGTTGCCGGCCAAGACTGTGGATCGCGAAGGCTGGGCGACTGACATCTACGTGGCCTTTGCGGCCCAGCAGATTCCCTCTACGACGCAGAACATCTGTGCTGTCCTGGCGGTGACCGAACAGGAATCGACGTTCCAGTCTGACCCACCGGTGCCGGGGCTGGGCAAGATCGCTCGTCAAGAGATCAACCGTCGTGCGGCGAAGGTGCACATTCCGGAGCTGCTGGTCAGTGGTGCACTTCAGGTGCGCTCGCCCAACGGTAAAAGCTACAGCGATCGGCTCAACGCGGCGCGTAGTGAAAAAGAGCTGAGTGGGATCTTCGATGATTTCATCGGCATGGTGCCGTTGGGCAAGACACTGTTCGGCGGTTTCAATCCGGTGCATACCGGTGGGCCGATGCAGGTCAGTATCGCGTTTGCACAGGCTAATGCGCGCAATTATCCCTACACGGTGGATGGCTCGATTCGTCGCGAAGTGTTCAGTCGTCGTGGCGGGATGTATTTCGGTATCGCGCATTTGTTGGGCTATCCGGTGAGCTACACCGAGCCGTTGTATCGTTTTGCCGATTTCAATGCGGGGTGGTACGCCAGCCGCAACGCGGCTTTCCAGCATGCGGTGAGTGTGGCGTCGGGCATTTCCCTGGCGCTGGACGGTGATCTGATTGCCCATGATTCCATCATGCCAGGCAGCACGGAACTGGCTGTGCGCACGTTGGGCAAGTCGTTGGAAATGCGCAACCCGACCATTCGCAATCAATTGGAGCTGGGCGACAGCCTGGCGTTCGAGGACAGCAAGCTCTACAAGCGTGTGTTCGAACTGGCAGAGCGGGCCGAGGGCAAGGCGTTGCCTCGGGCGGTATTGCCGGGAATCGTGCTCAAGAGCCCGAAGATCACGCGCAAGCTGACCACGGCGTGGTTTGCCAAGCGGGTGGATGAGCGTTATCAGCGATGCATGAGGCGGGCGTCGGGGCGTTAGCCAGGCTTTGGGGCATGAAAAAGCCCGGTGGATGAGGCCGGGCTTTTAGGGGGATGGGTTTGGTGCGGGATCAGTCTTAAGCGGTGTATCGGGTGGACTGCGCAGCGGCCTGGTGATTGTTGCGGCCGCTGCGCGCCCGAGCGGGAGCAAGCTCCCTCGCCACGAGGTGTGTTGCCGATCATTTGTTGCGTTCAAGCAATTCATGCGTGGTTTTCGATCAGGCGATCGGAGCCACCTTCAGCGACACGACGTTCCAGCAGGCGATCGGCACCGCCTTCAGCGACGCGGTTTTCGATCAGGCGATCAGAACCGCCTTCGGCGACGACGGGTTGGGACGAGGCGGCAAATACGTTGGCGGCCAGTACGGAGAAAGCGAGGCTGAGGATGATTTGGCGTTTCATGATGGTGTGCTCCGGGGTGCAGTGGTTTGTGTGGGGCCATTGTTGTCCCGGGCGATCATCAAGAGAACTTCATTGGCATGATGGTGAACATCGACGGCAGTGATAGCTCGTTGGCCCGCTACCGGTCAGCTTGATGGAACACGGATGGACTCGGGGGTTCTACCGGCTAACCCTTATGCAGGAGGTAGGTTCATGTATCAGTTATTCGGTTGCAGGCAATCCGGCTCTTCGGCGGTGGAGGTTGCCCTGTGTCTTTGTGAGGTGGCTTATCGGCGGGTCGATGCCTATTCGACGCAAGACAACGATGCGGCGAAAGCGCTCGAGGCACTCAATCCTCTGAAGCAGGTGCCGACCCTGCAGTTGCCGGACGGCTCGGTGCTGACCGAAGCGGCGGCGATCCTGATTCACCTCGGGTTGACCTTCCCCGCATCGAAGCTGCTCCCGCAAGACCCGGCCCTGCGTGCGCAAGCCATACGGGGCCTGGTCTACATCGCGGCCAATTGCTACACGCCCATCGGCATTATCGATTTTCCGGAGCGCTGGCTGGACGACGCGGATGAAGCGACTCGGCAGCGCTTGGTATCCGGCACGCAGCAACGGCTGTATCGCAACTGGGCGTTGTTTGCCGACCAGTTCTCGACCCGAGCTTTTCTAGGCGGTGAGGAACCGGGGGCGCTGGATATCCTGGCGGCCGTGATCACGAAGTGGAGAAACACGCGGGAGGCGATGCTGAGCGCCCGTCCGGCGTTCTACGAATTGTTGGAACGCATCGACCGCCATCCACGCGTGGCGCCGGTGCTGTCGCTGCATTGGCCTTTGTAGGAGCTGCCGAGCGAAGCGAGGCTGCGATCTTTCCCCTGACGCTTGAGTCTCAAGCGAAAGATCAAAAGATCAAAAGATCGCAGCCTTCGGCAGCTCCTACAGGGTCAAGGACAGGCTTTGCGTGCAGCCGCCTGCTCAACCAGGTCGACAAATTGCCGGACATTCTGCTGGTGCGCCGTCACCAGGTCGTCGATGTTGGTTCCCGCCGGTGTCTGCAGGCTGCTGCGGCACGTGAGGGGGCGAGCGTCGCCGCCCAGGCTGCGCAGTCGCCATTGCACATCCATGCGGGCATAGCGGCCAGGGATCGAGTCAAAGCGTTGCACGTCTACCCGCAGCAATGATTTCGGTGCGCCGGGGTTGCTCAGTTGTTCGTCCAGGCTGCTGTGCAGTTCGTCGGCCAGGCTGGCGCCCCACCATTCGGTTTCCAGGATCGCCAACCCGCTGTTGCCCTGGCGAATGACCATCTGGGTGCGATCCACCTGGGGCGGAACGCTCACCTGTTCGATCTGGATGTCCACGCCGGAGCGCGACAGGCCCGCCGGCTGAGCGGGGCTCAAGGTGTGGTAGTGGATCGGATCGCTGCGGCAGGCGCCGAGCAGCAACGCCACGGCAACCAGGGTGAGTTTCAGCGTGAGTGGCATGGGGCGCGCTCCTGTGATCATTCTTTCACCGGCAATGTGAGGTTCTGCGCCGGTGCGTCCTTGGGACGGCCGCGAAGCAGCGATTCGGGATGGCGGCTCAGGTAGTCCGACAGCTCGCGCAGCGAGCGCGACATGCGCCCCAGGTCGTCCAGGGTCTGGGTCAGTTGTTCGCGCTGGGGTGAGTCTTCGGCCAGGGTCGAGTTGGCCGATTGCAGGGTTTTGCTGACGTCCTGCAAGGTGTTTTGCACACTTGGCAGCGTCTTGCTATTGAATTGGGCCAGGCCTTTGCGCAACTCCACCAGGTTGCCATTCAGGTTGCTGGCGACGCTTTCCAGCGGCAGTTTGTTGATTCGCTCGACCATCGCCTGCAATTGTTCCTGCAATTGTTGGAGGCTACCGGGAATGGTCGGTATGCGCACAGGCCGGGCGGTGGGGTCGAAGGCGACTTTTTCCGCCTTGGGGTAGAAATCCAGCGAGATGTACAACTGCCCGGTCAGCAGGTTGCCGCTGCGGGCCTGGGCACGCAGCCCCCGATCGACAAAGCTGCCCATCAGGCGGGCAGAGGCGGCTTCGTCCTCCGGGTCGTGATTGAGTGCCTTGAGCAGTTTCTCATGGGCCTTGCCCAGGCGCTGTGGGTAGATCACCACGCCGACGTTGACCGGAAAGCTGCGCTGTTTCTCATCGAAATCCAGATTGATGGCCACCACCCTGCCAACTTCCACCCCCAGGAACTCCACCGGCGCACCGACGCGCAAGCCGCGCAGGGCCTGGTCGAAGCGCAGGGCCAGGTATTGCGCCTTGCCATCGGGCGGGGCGAGGGCGCTCTGCTGGTCGGCAAACAGCTCGTAGGTCTTGTCCTCGCTGGCAGGGACGTCGTTGGGGCTGTACTCCGGCGCCCGAAACGCGATGCCGCCCAGCAGCAGGGCCGAGAGCGATTCGGTCTTGACCGCGAAACCGTTGGCACCGACGTTCACGTCCACGCCGCTGACGTTCCAGAACCGGGTGTTTTCGGTGACGTACACATCATTGGGCGCGTTGACGAACACGTCGATGTTGACGCCTTTGCCCTCGGCGTCCAGGGCGTAGGACACCACTTGGCCCACCGGGATCTTGCGCAGGTACACCGGCGAGCCGATGTCCAGCGAGCCGAGGTCCTGGGAGTGCAGGGTGAAGCGCTTGCCCGGTTCGCCGTAAGTGATGGGGGGTGGGTTCTCCAGGCCGGTGAAGGACTTGGCGCGCACTTTCGACTGGCCGGCGTCGGCCCCGATGAAATCCCCGGACAGCAAGGTGTCGATCCCCGAGATACCGCCGGCCCCGATGCGCGGCCGAACCACCCAGAACACCGAGTCTTCGTGCGTGAAGGTGTCGGCTGTCTTGGCGAGCTTGACCGTGGCGGTGACGTTCTTCTGGTCGTGGCTCAGTTGCACGTCGGTGACCTGGCCGATGACCACGTTGCGATATTTCACCTGGGTCTTGTTGGCGGTCAGGCCCTGGCCGGTCTTGAAGGTGATGGTGATGGTCGGGCCTTCCTGCAGCCAGTTGTGGACCACCAGGGAAATGCCCACCAGCACCGCGATGATCGGCACGATCCATACCAGCGACACCGTCCAGCGGCGGGTGGTGACGTGGGCGCGGCCGGGTGCGGGGTGTTGCCCGTCAGTGGCTTGCGACTTCATCCATAACCTCCTCGGATGGTTGGGTATCCCAGATCAGCCGGGGGTCGAAACTCATGGCCGACAGCATGGTGAACAGCACCACGAGGCCGAAGAACAGGATGCCCGGTCGTGGTTCGATGTCGCTCAATGCCTGGAACTTGACCAGGGCTGCCACCAGGGCCACCACCAGCACATCGAGCATCGACCAGTAGCCGATGACTTCCACCAGCCGGTACAGCTTCGCCCGCTGGACCTGGGCCCAGGTGCTGCGCCGTTGTGCGGTCACCAGCAGCAGGGTCAGCACCACGAACTTGATGCCGGGCACCGCGATGCTGGCGATGAAGATAATCAGGGCGATGTCCCAGGCGCCGCTTTGCCAGAACTCGATGACGCCGCTGATGATGGTGCTGTCGGCGCCTTCGCCGAGCATCTGGGTATTCATGACCGGCAGCAGGTTGGCCGGGATGTAGAACACCAGCGCGGCCAGCATGTAGGCCCAGGTACGGGTGATGGCGTCGGGTTTGCGTCGATGCAGGGCGGCGTCGCAGCGGGGGCAGGTTTCGGGTTCGTTGGTCATGTCGCAGGCCAGGCCGCAGCTGTGGCACAGGCACAGGTCCAGGTCGCGGGCCTCTGGCGGGGTGTCCAGCGGCTGGCCGTTCACAGGTTGTCCCACAGGTCGCGGACATCGCGCCCGGCAATGCGGATCATCAGCAGGCTCAAGGCCGCCAGGGCGAACAGGCCGATGCCCGGGAGCACGTCCAGCAGGCCGGCGAGCTTGATCACCGCCACCAGCGCGCCCAGCAGGCACACTTCCAGCATGCTCCAGGGGCGCAGGGTTTCCAGGCTGCGCATGCACAGGTTGAACCCCGGCGCCCGCTGCTGGAGGTAGGCATGGCCCAGCACCCAGATCAGGAGCGCCAGTTGGAAGGCCGGCGCGATAATGATTGCCACCGCCGTCACCAGGGCGATGAAGGTGATCGGCCCCTGGCTCAGCGCCACGATGGAATCCCATAACGTCGCGCTGTTGCTCAGGCCCTGGAGGCGGATGCTCATGATCGGGTAGATGTTGGCGAAGGCCCACAACACCGCGGCCGTTACGCTCAAGGCCAGGCGCTGCTCGATGGTCAGGCCGTTGTGGCGCTGGATCACCGCGTGGCAGCGCACGCACGAGGCTTTCTGGTGCGCAGCGAGCATCGCCGGTTCGTACACCGCATCGCAATGTTCACAAATGATCAATCGGTCGGTGTCGGCCATCGGGATGCTCGCAGGAACAACCCCTTCAATATAGAAGTGCCTTGGGAATGAGCAACCCGACCGAATGGATCATTCCCCGCGAATGTATTGCTCCAGTTGTCTGATCAGATCGGCCTGTTCGGCGATGGCTTCCTTGACCAGGTCGCCGATGGACAGCAGGCCGACCAGTTTGCCGTCCTCTACCACTGGCAAATGCCGCAGGTGTTTTTCGGTCATGATGCTCAGGCAGGTCTCGACGTTCTGGTGCGGGTCGATGGTGATCACGGGGGAGACCATGATGTCACTGACCTTCGTGCCCACCGATGAGCGCCCGCGCAAGACCATTTTGCGGGCATAGTCGCGCTCGCTGATGATCCCCAGCACTTCGTCGTTCTTCACCACCAGCAAGGCACCGACGTTCTTCTCGGCCATGCGCATCAGGGCCTGCAATACCATGTCGTCCGGTGAGATGGTGTGCACTTGCTGGTTCTTCTCATCTTTTATCCGGAGCAACTGCGCGACGGTTTTCATGGGGGAGCCTCAGGTGTTGTTTTTGCTGGTGGTTAAAGCATCGTAGACCCAACGGCGCAGAGCAAGCGGTAAAGCGGCGGCCAGTCGTCCAAAAGCGTCATTGCCCGGAAATTCTCCTTCGATGTGATGTCATCCACCTTTGTGGCGAGGGGCGTCTCTCTGTGGGAGCAATCCTGTGGGAGCAAAGCTTGCTCGCGATGAACGATGACGCGGTCTAGCAGTTGAACCGCATCGCGGGCAAGCCTTGCTCCCACAAAAGCCTTGCCCCCACAAGGGAATAAATCCCCTCGCCACAGGGTAGAATCGTCGCTTACGTAGAATTCGAGGTTGCAGCGGTGGATTTACAGCAGGGCTTCGTCCTGACCCGGCATTGGCGCGATACCCCGGCCGGCACCGAAGTCGAGTTCTGGCTGGCGACCGACGCCGGTCCCCGGCGCGTGCGCCTGCCCGTGCAAACGTCGGTGGCCTTTGTGCCGCAGATCCAGCGCGGCCAGCTCGAAGCCTTGCTGCAAGGGGAGAAGGAGGTAGAACTACGCCCCCTGGACCTGCTGGATTTCGAGCATCGTCCGGTGCTGGGGCTGTATTGCCAGCAACATGCCCAACTGATGCGCCTGGACAGCACCTTGCGCCGCGCCGGTGTGGAGGTGTTCGAAGCGGACATCCGGCCGCCGGAGCGCTACCTGATGGAGCGTTTCATCACCGCCCCGGTCTGGTTTGGCGGTACGCCGGCCGCCGATGGCCTGCTGGTCGATGCCCAGATGAAACCGGCGCCCGAATACCGTCCACCGTTGCGCCTGGTGTCCCTGGACATCGAAACCACCGCCCAGGGCGAATTGTATTCCATCGCCCTGGAGGGCTGCGGCGAGCGCCAGGTCTACATGCTCGGGCCGCCCAATGGCAACGATACCGGCGTGGATTTCCAGCTGGAATACTGCGAATCACGCACGGTGTTGCTGAAAAAACTCAACGACTGGCTCGCCCATTTCGACCCTGACGCGATCATTGGTTGGAACCTGGTGCAGTTCGACCTGCGGGTGCTGCATGAACACGCCCGGCGCCTGGCCGTGCCGTTGCGCCTGGGGCGTGGTGGCGAAGAGATGCAATGGCGCGAGCACGGCGCGCGCAAGAATCACTTCTTCGCCTCGGCCGCTGGCCGGTTGATCATCGACGGTATCGAGTCGCTGCGTTCGGCGACCTGGAGTTTCCCCTCGTTCAGCCTGGAAAACGTTGCCCAGACGCTCTTGGGGGAGGGCAAGTCCATCGATAACCCGTACCAGCGCATGGACGAGATCAATCGCATGTTCGCCGAGGACAAGCCGGCCCTGGCCCGCTACAACCTCAAGGACTGTGAACTGGTGACGCGGATCTTCGCCAAGACCGAACTGCTCACGTTTCTCTTGGAACGGGCCAGCGTCACCGGCCTGCCGGCGGACCGCAGCGGGGGTTCGGTGGCGGCCTTCACGCACCTGTACATGCCGCTGATGCATCGCCAAGGGTTTGTTGCGCCCAACCTGGGCCAGCGCCCGCCCGAGGCCAGCCCGGGTGGGTTTGTCATGGATTCCCAGCCGGGGCTCTACGAGTCGGTGCTGGTGCTGGACTACAAGAGCCTGTATCCATCGATCATCCGCACCTTCCTGATTGATCCGGTGGGCCTGATCGAAGGGCTGCGCCACCCGGATGACCAGGAGTCGGTGCCAGGCTTTCGCGGGGCGCGCTTCTCCCGTACTCGACATTGCCTGCCGGCCATCGTGGCGCGGATCTCCGAAGGCCGGGAGATCGCCAAGCGCGAGCACAATGCGCCGCTGTCCCAAGCGTTGAAAATCATCATGAACGCCTTTTATGGCGTGCTCGGTTCCAGTGGCTGCCGTTTCTTCGACACGCGCCTGGCCTCGTCCATCACCCTGCGTGGTCACCAGATCATGCAGCACACCCGCCAGTTGATCGAAGCCCAGGGGCATGTGGTGATCTATGGCGATACCGATTCCACGTTCGTCTGGCTGCGCCGGGCCCATGGCCAGGAGGAAGCGGCCAGGATCGGCCGCGAGTTGGTGGCCCACGTCAACCAATGGTGGCGTGGGCAGGTGCGTGATGAGTTCGGGCTGGAGAGTGCGCTGGAGCTGCAGTTCGAAACGCATTTCAAGCGTTTTCTGATGCCGACCATCCGCGGCGCCGAGGAGGGCAGCAAGAAACGCTACGCCGGGCTGGTGACTCGCGCCGACGGCAGCGACGAAATTGTCTACAAAGGCCTGGAAACCGTGCGCACCGACTGGTCGCCGCTGGCCCGGCAGTTCCAGCAGGAGCTGTACGGGCGGATCTTCCATCGCAAGCCCTATCAGGATTATGTGCGCGATTATGTGCAGCAGACCCTGTCCGGTGCGTTCGATGAACGGTTGGTCTACCGCAAGCGTCTGCGCCGGCCGCTGGAAGACTACGAACGCAACGTCCCACCCCATGTGCGGGCGGCGCGGTTGGCCGATGAGTTCAACCAGCGCCAGGGCCGCCCGCGGCAATACCAGAATGGCGGCTGGATCAGCTACGTCATCACCGTCGCCGGCCCCGAGCCGCTGGAAATCCGCAGCGCGTCAATCGATTACGACCACTACGTGACCAAACAGCTACAGCCGGTGGCGGATGCGATCCTGCCGTTTGTGGATGATGATTTCTCGACGTTGGTGGGCGGGCAGATGGGGTTGTTCTGAGGTTTTCCAGTATTCAGACCAAGCCCGTGGTCAGGGTTTTATCCCCTGTGGGAGCAAGGCTTGCCCGCGATGCGGGCGCCCCGTTTTCCCAGGACACCGTGTCGTCTTCATCGCGGGCAAGCCTTGCTCCCACAGATAAACTCCGTCGCCACAGATCAGCGTGAATCTTTGGATGGGGGTTAGACCATCGCCAAGCGCTGCTTGCCCTGGGGCTGGGGAAATATCAGGTCGAGGGCGGCCAGGTCCTGCGGTTCCAGCTTGAGGTTGGCCGCTTCGGCATTCAAACGCACATGCTCAGGCTTCACGGCCTTGGGAATGGCAATCACATTGTCCTGGCGCAGCAGCCAGGCCAGTGCGATCTGCGCCGGTGTGGCGCGATGGCGTTCGGCGATCTGTCCCAGGGTGTGATCCTTGAGCAGCTGCCCGCCCTGGCCGACCGGGCAGTAAGCCATGACGGGCATGGACTGGCGCTGGCACCAGGGCAGTAGGTCGAATTCGATGCCGCGCTCCTGCAGGTTGTACAGCACCTGGTTGGTCGCGCAGGCCGGCGCGGCCAGCTCTTCAAGGTCCGCCACATCGAAGTTCGACACGCCCCAACGGCCGATCTTGCCTTCTTCGCGCAGACGCTCGAAGGCTTCGACGGTTTCGGCCAGCGGGTACTGCCCGCGCCAGTGCAGCAGGTAAAGGTCGATGTAATCGGTGTCGAGCCGCCGCAAACTGCGTTCACAGGCCAGGGGAATACCTTTGCGACTGGCGTTGTGGGGATAGACCTTGCTCACCAGGAAAACCTGGTCGCGCAGGCCGGTGATCGCTTCGCCAACGACGGTTTCGGCACCGCCTTCGGCATACATCTCCGCCGTGTCGATCAGGGTCATGCCCAATTCGATTCCCAACCGCAGGGCGGCCACTTCTTTCTTGTGATCAGACGGTTCCTCACCCATGCGCCAGGTGCCCTGGCCAATGACCGGTACGGACACCCCCGCCAATTCCAGCGTCCTCATGCCTTTCTCCTGTTGTGCTGATCGATAATCCAATGGACAGCAGGATAGTCGTAGGAGCTGGCGAAGCCTGCGATCTTTTGATCTTTTGATCTTTCGCTCCAGACTCAATTGCCTGGGGAAAGATCGCAGCCTCGCTTCGCTCGTCAGCTCCTACGGGGGTTGCGCAGCTTTTCTATTTTGCGGAGAACTTCAACACCATGGTCTGGGTGTAGGTCTGGCCCGGATCAAGCCGCGTCGAGGGGAAGTTCGGCTGGTTGGGCGAGTCAGGGTAGTGCTGAGTTTCCAGGGTGAACGCGCCCCAATGCGGATAGACCTTGCCTTGCTTGCCCTTGACGGTGCCGTCGAGGAAGTTGCTGGTATAGAACTGCACGCCAGGCTCGGTGGTGTAGAGCTGCAGGCGTCGTCCGGAGTCTGTGTCATACACTTCGGCGGCCAGTTTGTTCACGTCGCCTTTGGCGTCCAGCGCCCAGTTGAAATCGAAGCCACCTTGTTTCGGTTCGGCGAACTTGAGTTGTGGGTGATCGGCCTTGATGTGGGTGCCGATGGCGGTGGGTTGGGTGAAGTCCATCGGCGTACCGGCCACGGGGGCCAGTTCGCCGGTGGGAATGAGCTTGCCGGTGACCGGCGTGTAGTGAGCCGCGTGCAGGGTCGCGAGCTGCTCGAGTATGTCGCCGTTGCCGGCGCCGGCCAGGTTGAAATAGCTGTGGTTGGTCAGGTTCAGCACCGTGGGCTTGTCGGTGGTGGCCTTGTACTCGATGCGCAACTCGTTCTGTTCGTTGAGGCTGTAGGTGACGTCGGTCTTCAGCGCACCGGGAAAGCCCATCTCGCCATCGGGTGACAGGTAGGTCAGGGTGACGCCCACCGAGTCCTTGGCATTATGGGGCTGGGCCTTCCAGACACGCTTGTCGAACCCATGCGGCCCGCCGTGCAGGGAGTTGCCATGGTCGTTCTGCGGCACTTGGTAACGCTTGCCGTCCAGCTCGAAGGCGCCGTCGGCCAGGCGATTGCCAAAGCGGCCGATGGTCGCGCCGAAATACACGCTGCCGTTCTTCTGGTAACCCTGCACGTCGTCGAAACCGAGCACGATGTCGGCGACCTTGCCGTTTTTGTCCGGCACGCTCAATGACTGGAGGATGCCGCCATAGGTGATGACCGTGGCCTCCATGCCGTGGCTGTTGCGCAGCACGAATTTCTCCACCGCCGTGCCGTCGTCGGTCTTGCCGAACGCACCGCGTTCGTTGGTCAGGCCGGCAGCCTGGGAAGCCGAGGTGGCGATCATCAGGGACACTCCGAGGGCCGTGAGCAGTTGTCTGGATTCAAGCATGGTATGACCTTCCTTCCTGTTGTTTTGTTGTTGTTTTGAACGCGGGGCGAGTCCGTTACTGGTCGGACAGCGCTGAAGGTTTTTCTGATTAGTAGTCTTTCTATTTGATGGATGAGAAGGGATTTATAGCCATAAATAGAGATTTATCAATTAAAAAGTAAGACTAATTAGGCTGCGGAGGCGTTGCGATAGATTGAGGTTTTCTTCCAACACTGCACTTTTGCGTTTTTTGCTGCTCTATCCATGGGCCTGGAAGCGGCGACCCCCATCGCTTCCCCATGCCCAGACCGAGACTCGATGGCCGGTGTTTTTGATTCTGTGACGAGATTGCGCCGCTGCTGCCTGGCGTTGTTGGTTGGTGTGTCGATGCTGTTCAGCGGCGGCTGTAGCCATCAGCAGGGGCAGGACATGGTCACGCAGTTCAGCAACGCCAGGCCCCAGGAATTCTTGCAGACCAGCGTCGATCGCATGGCCACGTTGTCGATGCATGACAACCTGCAAAGCCTCTATCTGCTGATGAGCAAGCTTTACCTGCGCAACCCCGAAGAACTGCGCAAGTCCGGCTTTCTCGACGCCCGCACCGCAGAAAAACAGGTGCGCCTGGCCATCGAGCAGCAACAGCCCTTGCCAACCCTGGGTGGCAAGAAGGACCTGGCGGCCCTGAGTTATGCCATGAGCCCGGAATTTCTCGGTGATCGGGTCGGGGCGTTCATCTATGCCATCGGCAGCATGCTGGTCACCGCGCACGGCAATCGCCTCGAGTTCTACATGACCGACACCATCGACCCGCGTTTCGTCAGCAACGCGGCGCGCAATATCGAAAAAGCCACCTGGCTGCTGAGCCAGCGGCAGAACAAGGACGGTAAGCTGTTGCTGTTTTCCAATGAGATTTCGGAGGAGGGCAGCAACCTGAGTTTCGCCGTGGAGTTTGGAAAAATCGTCGCCCGATTGGACCTGCTGACCCAGATGCTCGATGAGCGTTACCGGCGGATCGGCTTGAATTACGCCCAGAGCCTGCTGTTCCTCAACTTCTTGCCGGTTCAGTGAAGTGATGGAAAAGGAATAAAGATAGATCACATCGATATAGGGGGTTATAAGAAAAATCGCTATGCTCGCGGCCAGATTTTTCACGCGGTCGTGCTGAGACGGGTTTAATGGATTTCGGTAATGTCGGTTTAGTCGTTGCAGGCCTGGTGGTCGGCTTCATCGTTGGGATGACCGGCGTCGGCGGGGGTTCGCTGATGACCCCGATCCTGTTGTGGTTTGGTATCAACCCGGCGACGGCGGTAGGTACAGACCTGCTGTACGCGGCCATTACCAAGTCTGGTGGTGTGCTGGTTCATGCAAAAAATCGCAACATCGACTGGGCGATCACCGGCTGGCTGACGTTGGGCAGCGTGCCGGCGGTCGGCTTGACGCTGTGGTTCCTCAGCAGCCTGCACAGCTCCCCCGACGCCATGAACGCGGTGATCAAGCAAGCCTTGGGCTTTGTGTTGTTCGCCACCGCCCTGGCGATCCTGTTCAAGAAGCGCCTGCTTCAATTCGCTCATGACCGCGCTGGCGGCCACTACAACCCCTCTGGTGTCCGCCTCAATGTGCTGACGGTCATCACTGGCCTCGTGCTGGGTACGATGGTCGCGTTGACCTCGATCGGCGCTGGCGCCCTGGGTACTGTCGCGCTGTTCATCCTCTACCCGTTCCTGGTCACCAAGCGCCTGGTGGGCACCGAGATCGCCCACGCCGTGCCGCTGACCCTGGTGGCGGGCCTGGGCCATGCGAGCATGGGCAACATGGATTGGCACATCCTGGGCTTCCTGCTGATCGGTTCGCTGCCGGGGATCTACCTGGGGAGTCATTTGTCGGGACGCATCTCCGACGAACTGCTGCGTCCGTGCCTGGCGGTGATGCTGGCGATGATCGGGTTCAAGCTGGCGTTTTAGAACGGGTCACCTCAAGTCCAATAGTGTGGGAGCGAGCTTGCTCGCGATAACGGTGTGTCAGTCGACTCGATGTTGGCCGTCATGACGCTATCGCGAGCAAGCTCGCTCCCACAATCGTCTCTCCCGACTTCGGCGCTCTCCTTGCGGTTGCGCAATGAACCCCCTCGCCTAAGCTTCAAGTCAGGCCGGCGCAGTATTGGGTGACGCACGCGGAACAATCGCCGCCCTGTGTACTCAGTACAGCGTAAATATCAAAAGGAGAGGCGCATGCTCATTCGGTCGTTGACCTTCGCTACCTTGCTGGCCATTGCCGGCCCTCTGTTCGCTGCCGATGGCGATTCCCCCCTGTTGGCGGACGCAGGCAGGTCACGTCCCCTTGTGGTTATCGCGCCCAGTACGGTCGACCCTACCTGGGTGAGCCTGAAAAAGGCCTTGGATGAGCCGGCAGGCAAGCAGGGCTTTTCCGAGCGCAACATGGTGCTCTATACCGTGCTCAATACCATTGGGCAGCGCGATGGCAAGGACCTGGACCCGCAAAGCACCATGGCGCTGATTCGCTCGCTCAAGCTGGGAGCCGGTGCGCAGACCAAGATCATCCTGGTGGGCAAGGACGGGGAAAAGAAGCTTGAGCATTCCGGGGCGATCGAATTGAAAGACCTCTTCGATGCCGTCGATAAACTGCCTGCGGCAGAAAAAGAAGCGACACCCCCAGCCCCACCACCCGCGCCAGAGCCTGCACCGGCCAAGGATGCGAAAGGCACCAAGCCTGGCAAGGCCGCCAAGCCGGCGCCGCCGCCGAAGCCGCTGGATGATTGATCCCCAATAGCGCCGAGGCCCCTTTGTGGCGAGGGGATTTATCCCCGCTGGGCTGCGCAGCAGCCCCCCTAAGCCGTCAACTCAATATGCCTGACATATCGAGTTGCCAGAATGTTAGGGCCGCTTCGCGCCCCAGCGGGGATAAATCCCCTCGCCACAGGGGGACTCGTCGTCCTTTATTGAGCATCCAACGCCATCAGGATCCGATGCGCCGCCTTCACCCGTTCTTCGATCGGGTAGTTTCTGTTCGCTAGCATGACGATCCCCAAGTCCTTTCCAGGCACGAACGCCGCGTACGCGCCGAAACCGTTGGTGGATCCTGTCTTGTTGATCCAGGCGCCGTCCGGCGCAGGGCGGGGCGGGTTGAGAGCTTCGGCTTTTTGTGGGGTCAGGGCCATCTGCGGTGTGTTGCCCGCGAGCAGGTCATCCAAGGTGAACGGAGCGGGGTAGAACTCCCAGCCCAGCCCCTGATTCATCCCGCCAACCTTGTAGAAACCTGTATGCGTCGTGGCAATCGCTTGCTTCAGATCCGCGTCCAGTTTTTCAGGTCGCAGGTTGGCCTCGAGGAAACGCATCAGGTCCGATGAGCTGGTTTTCACCCCATAAGCCTCGGAATCCAGGGCACCTGGCCCGACCCGGACGGGCTTGCCGTCTTTGGCATAGCCTTGGGCGTATCGGCCCAACTGATCCTGCGGCACCCGCACATAGCTGTGCTTGAGCCCCAGTCCTGGCATCAGCGTGCGCTCCATCACCTCGTCAAACGGCCGCCCCAGGCTGCGGGCTGCCAGATAGCCGTACAGGCCGATGCTCGGGTTTGAATAGAGCCGTTGGGTGCCGACCGGGTAGAGCGGCTTCCAGGTTGTGTAATAACCAAACATCCGGTCCGGATGGTCCGCCTCGTCGGGAAACTGCAGCGGCAGGCCACCGGCGGTATAGGTGGCGAGATTGAGCAGGCTGATGCCGTCGAAGGCGCTGCCGCGCAGCTCGGGGGCGAAGCGACTGGCCGGGTCGGCCAGGGACAGCTTGCCCAGGGCCTGTGCATAGGCGCCGAGGGTGGCGGTGAAGGTCTTGCTGACGGAGCCGATTTCGAAGAGGGTCTGGTCGGTGACCGGCTTTTTCGTGTCCTTGGAGGCCACGCCGTAGTTGAAGTAATGGCGTTGACCGTTGTAGGTGACTGCCACGGCCATGCCGGCGATGTCCTGTTGCTTCATCAACGGTTGGATGACGGCATTGACTGTGTCTTCAATGCGCTCCTGGGCAAAGCCTGCGGGCGTCCCGCAGACCAGGAAAAAAGTCCCGGCGAGTATCGATCTGGCAATTTGCATGGTGCAGCGTTCTCGTTGGCCTTCCTAGAGGGGGGCAATCTAGGGCGTTTTTGGCTGCCCGGCAATCCGAGGCTATCGGCCGAGGCATGTTTCTGAGTGGTCTGACAGGGCTGCGGGAGCCTTCCCACAAAACGGCCCGGTTTCCCGGCGCGACCGGACCTCAAGCCAAACCACACAAAGCGGCAGCCGCCGGGTAAACTTGCGCTCTTTCTAAAGGAGTTCATATGAGTTACTACCAGCCCGGCATTCTCGCCACCCCTGTTCCGCCTCAGGCCCGTCATATGTTTTTTGCCTTGGAATCGGTCGAGGCGTTGCCGGCTGCGGTAGATAAACTCCGGTTGCTGCTCGATGGCCGGGCCGTGGTCGGCTTTGGCGAGTCGCTGGTCCAGGCGCTGGGGGCCCAGGTCGAAGGCCTGCGGGCCTTTCCTGCCTTGACCGGAGTGGGCGTGGACAACCCGTCGACCCAACACGCGCTGTGGTGCTGGTTGCACGGCGAAGACCGCGGCGAGCTGATGCACCGCAGTCGCGCCATCGAGGCGGCGCTGGCCCCGGCGCTGCGCCTGGTGCAGATGAACGAAACCTTCCGCCACATGACCGGCCATGACCTGACCGGCTACGAAGACGGCACCGAAAACCCTCACGACGAAGCGGCCATCGCTGCCGCCCTGGCCCAGGGCGCCGATGGGGTGCGCGGTGGCAGTTTCGCCGCGATCCAGCAATGGCAGCACGATCTGGACGGCTTCGCGGCGATGCAACCCCATGAGCGCGACAACATCATGGGCCGTCGACTGAGCGACAACGAAGAACTCGACGACGCGCCGGAGTCGGCCCACGTCAAGCGCACCGCCCAGGAAAGCTTCGCCCCGGAGGCGTTCGTGGTCCGTCGCTCCATGCCGTGGATCGAAGGCGACCGTGCGGGGCTGATGTTCCTGGCGTTCGGTTTCTCCCTCGATGCCTTCGAGGCACAACTGCGCCGCATGAGTGGCCTGGAAGACGGCATCACCGATGGCCTGTATCGCATGAGCCGGCCAATCACTGGCGGCTATTACTGGTGCCCGCCGCTGCTGGATGGACGCCTGGATCTGCGCGCCCTGGCCCGGTAAGCGCAGCGGTTTTTGCAAAGCGTGACGTGAACGCTATTCTTGGCAGCGCACGTCTATCCGTGGAATGGGGGAAGCAAACGTGGATAAAGTCATCGTCATCACCGGTGGCGGCCGCGGAATCGGGGCGGCCACGGCGCTGTTGGCTGCCGAGTTGGGCTATCGGATCTGCATCAATTACCAGTCCGATGAGAGTGCCGCGCAGGAGGTGCTCGAACAGGTCCGGGCCAAGGGCGCGCAGGCGATTGCCGTGCGGGCCGACGTGAGCATCGAAGACGAAGTGATCGGCCTGTTCGACCGGGTGGACGCCGAGCTGGGCCGTGTCACCGCCCTGGTGAACAACGCCGGCACGGTCGCGCAGAAATCCCGGCTCGATGAAATGTCCGAATTCCGCATTCTCAAGATTATGAAGACCAACGTCCTGGGGCCGATTCTTTGCGCCAAGCACGCGGTGCTGCGCATGTCGCCCAGGCATGGCGGGCAGGGTGGCAGCATCGTCAACGTCTCGTCGGTGGCCGCGCGCCTGGGCGCACCGGGGGAGTACGTCGATTACGCAGCCTCCAAGGGCGCGCTGGACACCTTCACCATCGGCTTGTCCAAGGAAGTGGCCGGCGAAGGCATTCGCGTCAACGCGGTGCGCCCAGGCTATATCTACACCGATTTCCATGCCCTGAGTGGCGACCCGGACCGGGTCAGCAAGCTGGAATCTGCGATCCCCATGGCCCGGGGCGGGCGTCCGGATGAAGTGGCCGAAGCGATTATCTGGCTGCTGTCGGATAAGGCTTCGTATGCGACCGGGACGTTTGTGGACCTGGGGGGCGGGCGCTGAGTCCTGGGGGGGCTGTTTTGGCCCTATCGCGAGCAAGCTTTGCTCCCACAGGGGGCAGCGTTCCAATGTGGGAGCAAAGCTTGCTCGCGATGGCGGCCCGACAGGCAACCCAAATATCAAAACGATCGAATAATCCGCCCCAACGTCTCCATGGCCTTTTCCGAGGCCTCGGTCCACGGGCTGCCATAGTTCAAGCGGATGCAATTCCTGAAACGCCGGGTCGGTGAAAAGATCGGTCCCGGCGCGATGCTGATGCCCTGGGCCAAGGCCATCTGGAACAATTTCAGTGAATCCATCTGCTCCGGCAACTCCAGCCACAGGAAGTAGCCCCCCGCTGGCTGGCTGACCCGGGTCTGGGCCGGGAAATAGCGGGCGATGGCGGCGAGCATCGCGCTTTGCTGTTCTTCCAGGGCGTAGCGCAGTTTGCGCAGGTGACGGTCGTAACCGCCGTGTTGCAGGTAGTCGGCGATGGCAGCCTGGGCCGGCATCGAGGCGCACAGCGAGGTCATGAGCTTGAGCCGTTCGATCTTCTGCGCGTAGCGCCCGGCGGCAACCCAGCCGATGCGATAACCCGGTGCCAGGCTCTTGGCGAACGAACCGCAATGCATCACCAGCCCTTCGGTGTCGAACGCCTTGGCGGGCTTGGGGGCCTGCTGGCCGTAATAGAGTTCGGCGTACACGTCGTCCTCGATCAGCGGCACCTGATGGCGGCGCAGCAACTCGACCAGCGCCTGTTTGCGCTCCTCGGGCATGGTCGCGCCCATGGGGTTCTGGAAGCTGGTCATGCACCAGCAGGCCTTGATCGGATGGCGCTCCAGTGTCTGCGCCAGCACGTCCAGGTCGATGCCGTCGCGCGGGTGGACGGGAATTTCCACGGCCTTGAGCTTCAGGCGCTCCAACACTTGCAGGCTGGCGTAGAACGCTGGCGCTTCGATCGCCACCAGGTCGCCGGGCTCGGTCACGGCTTGCAGGCACAGGTTCAAGGCTTCCAGGGCGCCGTTGGTGACCAGCAGTTCCTCCATGGGCAGCATCAACCCGCCGACCATGTAGCGCAGGGCGATCTGTCGGCGCAAGTGTGGATTGCCCGGCGACATGTCCGTGACCACCATTCGCGGGTCCATGTCCCGTGTTGCGCTGGACAGCGAACGGGACAGCCGTTGCAGTGGGAACAGCGTCGGGCTGGGGAATGCCGAGCCGAACGGTACGGTGGCCGGGTCCTTGATCGAGTCGAGGACCGAAAATACCAACTCACTGACGTCGACTTCGGTGGACTCGTGCACCTGGCTGCTGATCGCAGGCTCCGAAAACGGGCTCGGCGCGTGGGTGTTGACGAAGTAGCCGGAGCGCGGCCGGGCCCGGATCATGCCGCGTCGTTCCAGCAGGTAGTAGGCCTGGAACACGGTGGACGGGCTGACACCGTAGGTCTGGCTGGCGTAGCGTACCGACGGCACGCGCTGACCTGGCCCCAGCATGCCCGAGCGGATCAGTTCGGCGATGTCGTCGGCAAATTTCTCGTAGCGTTTCATGGTGGGGCCCAGTAGTGGATAACGCGTGGTTTGCGTTTCTTAAACTGTGGGAGCGAGCGTGTGGGAGCAAAGCTTGCTCGCGATACAGGCGACACAAATCAACAGTAAGGTCGTGTCATCGTTCTTCGCGAGCAAGCTTTGCTCCCACAGGCTTGCCCTCACAGGCTCGCTCCCACAGGTGCCCGGCATCTTACGGGTTCAACGATTCATCGGTGCGACAAAACGGCTCTTGGCGATGCTGTAGATGCCCGGCTCGTCACTGTCGGCGACCTTGAACGTCATTTCCTGGGAGCCTTTACCGGGCCGTTCGCTGAGCATAGCCACCGACACCGGCACATCGACGATTTCCCCCGGGGCCAGGCTCAGTTGGGTCTTGCCTTGCAGGATGAAGCCGTCGCCGTCCACCAGGGACAGTTGGTAATCCTGGCGCTGTTGGGTCTTGTTGATGATTTTCAGGCTGTAGATGTTCTCGATCTGGCCTGCGCTGTTTTCGCGGAACAGGCCACGGTCCTTGCTGACATCCAGCGACACCATGGGCCGTTGCATCAGCGCCACGACCAGCGCGCCGATCATCACCAGCAGCACGGCGCTATAGCCGATCAGCCGAGGCCTGAGCAGGTGAGTCTTGCCGCCCTGCAACTGATGTTCGGAGGTGTATTTGATCAGGCCGCGGGCGTAACCCATCTTGTCCATGATCGAGTCGCAGGCATCGATGCAGGCCGCGCAGCCGATGCATTCCATCTGCAGGCCGTCGCGGATGTCGATGCCGGTGGGGCAGACCTGCACGCACATCTGGCAGTCGATGCAGTCGCCCAGGCCAATATTGGCCGGGTTTGCCTCGCGTTTGCGTGGGCCGCGGATCTCACCACGGGCCGCATCGTAGGAAATGGTCAGTGTGTCCTTGTCGAACATCACGCTCTGAAAGCGTGCATAGGGGCACATATGCATGCACACCGCTTCACGCAGCCAGCCGGCGTTGAGGTAGGTGGCTGCGGTAAAGAAGAGTACCCAGAACAGGCTTACGCCGGCCATTTGCAGGGTCAGCAGTTCCTCGGCCAATGGGCGGATCGGCGTGAAGTACCCCACGAACGTCAGGCCGGTGAGCAGGCTGATGGCCAGCCACAAGGTGTGCTTGGCTGAGCGGCGCAAGAGTTTGTTCAGGCCCCAGGGCGAGGCCTGCAGCTTGATCCGCTGGTTGCGTTCGCCTTCGGTGATTTTCTCGCACCACATGAAGATCCAGGTCCAGGAACTCTGCGGGCAGGTGTAGCCGCACCACACGCGACCGGCAAACACGGTGATCGCAAACAGGCCGAAGGCGGCGATGATCAGCAAGGCCGACAGCAGGATGAAATCCTGGGGCCAGAAGGTCGCGCCAAAGATGTGGAACTTGCTTTCGGAAAGGTCCCAGAGCACCGCCTGGCGACCGCCCCAGTTCAACCACACCGTGCCGAAGAACAGCAGGAACAGAACCCCCGCACCGCTGATACGCAAGGTGCGAAACAAGCCGGTGAAACTGCGGGTGTGGATCAGGTTGTCGGTGCTCCTGGCCTTTATCTTCGTTGGCGCAGGTTCGAACGTCTGTATCAACTGGACGGGGATTCTATCGCTCATGGTCGGTCGCTCATCAGCCTCTATCTGGCCGGCACACTATGACCATGGAACTGTTTGCATAACAGACTCAGGTGTTTCGATAAAAACCGGATCAGATGCCGCGAAACCCAGGCCCTGCGACACTTTGATGCACCCGCGGACGAGCGAACATACCGTTGAGGCCAGGGGGCAGTGGGAGCAAAGCTTGCTCGCGATACAGGCACCTCGGTTCAAGAGGTCTCGTGTTGTTTTCATCGCGAGCAAGCTTTGCTCTCACCGATTGAAGACCTCGCAGAGGCTTCAAGCGGTTCAGATCGCCGAGCCGCTTTCGCTGGCCTTCAGGTGCTTGCGCCCGTCGACCGCGCCGGCCACGGTCAGTGCATCGGCCTCGGCCTCGGTGATGTAGACCCGGTCGCCGTTGAGCTCCACGACTGACATGGCCTTGTCCGGGTCGGTGATGATGGTCAGCTCGCTGGCGGGGCGCTGTTCGGTGCCGTTGGCGGTTTCGAAATGGCAGGTCTGGTTGTCATCGATACGGACAGTCATGGTGTTCCTCCTTCTGGGGTCATGAACGTTAGGTCTCGCGAACAAGCCAGGGTTCGTGGCGGCTGATCAGCGGTCGGGCGCACCTCTGGCGTCGCCTGCGGTCCATCGTTTATCGACTGAACAAGAGGACGGTCCATGGACGCCTGGTGGCATGAAGTCTGGGTAACCCTGCAGGCGGAATTCGCCGACATCACCGATGCCCAGCAGATGACCCGGGTCACGGTGCGCCTGCTCATGGCCGCGCTGCTGGGCGGCATCCTGGGTTTCGAGCGCGAACACAAGGGCAAGGCTGCCGGCGTGCGAACCCACATGCTCGTGGCCCTGGGGGCGGCGCTGTTCGTCTTGGTGCCACAGATGTCCGGGGCCCAGGCCGACGCGATGAGCCGGGTGATACAAGGCGTGGTCGCTGGCATCGGTTTTCTCGGCGCCGGCACCATCCTGAAAAACACCGACGGCGACGAAGGTCAGGTCAAGGGCCTGACCACCGCTGCCGGCCTCTGGATGACTGCCGCCATTGGCGTCGCCGCCGGGTTGGGCCGGGAGGCGACGGCGGTGCTCAGTACGGTGCTGGCGCTGGCGATCTTCAGTGTGATGCCGGTGATCGTCCGGGCTTTGGAGAAGGGCGACAAGCCGTGACACCGCTATAAGCCTGCAAACACAACCTGTGGGAGCGGGCTTGCTCGCGAAAGCGGTGCGTCAGTCAATGAAAATATTGCTTGTCACGCCGCCTTCGCGAGCAAGCCCGCTCCCACAGGTTTTTCGTCATCCAGTTTCTTTATTACTACGCTTGATTCAAACCCGCTCCGGCGGCGCCTCGCTCGGCGGGTCACCCAGCGGCGGTTGTGGGTCCAGCGGCGGGTCCTTCTCTGGAATCGGTTCCGGATCAGGGCCGGGCGGGGGCAAGGTGGGGTCGTCGATGTTCGGATCGGGTGTTTCGGCCGGGATGGGAATATTCATCAGGACGGGTCTCCGTGACGCACATGGCTTGAGTCGTGCTTATTGTTGTTGACCTCCTTGCGCCGGCTTTGATCCCCGGATGCATCGGGGTAAATACCTCTGAACTTTTAGCCGTTGATTCGGTTCGGAGTTTAAGTGAGTTTTTTCAGGGACCCGTTGGGCCTTTACCGCCACAAGCGCGTCCATGGGGCGTAAAAGGAGCGATGCTCGATGACTGCCGAACACCCGACTGAACTGGCCTGCAACCCGCATTTACCGCTGTCCCAAGCCTTGCTGTTGCCGCGTATCGCGATTGAAAACACCATGCCGGTGATCGACGCTGGGCAATTCGCCGCCAAGGCCGTGGCTGGGCAGGATGTGACAGTGACCAGCAAAGTCTTCGCCGATGGTCATGACAAGCTGGCCGTGCGCATTCGCTGGCGTGCGCTGCAGGATGAAGTGTGGAACAGCGAGGTCATGAGTGACCTGGGCAACAACGGCTGGCAGGGCCAGTTCAACGTGCCGGAACAAGGCCGCTATGTGTTTTGTATCGAGGCCTGGATCGATCAGTTCGCCAGTTTTCGCTACGAGCTGGAAAAGAAGTTCGGGGCAGGGGTGCCGATCAGCCTGGAATTGCAGGAAGGGCGCAACCAAGTGCAAATGGCCGTCGAGCGCAGCACCGGTGAGCTGAGCGAGCAACTGGCGGCCTTGCACCATGAACTCTCCGGCCTGTTGCCGACCGAGCAGGTGGCGCTGTTCCTGGCACCGCGCAGTGCCGATCTGATGTCCCGGGCCGATCATCGCCCATACTTGAGCATCAGCCCCGAGTATCCGCTGGATGTGGAGCGCCAGCTGGCCGAGTTTGCCAGCTGGTATGAGCTGTTTCCCCGCTCGATCACCGACGATCCCCAGCGCCACGGCACTTTCAACGACGTGCATTCGCGCCTGGCGATGATCCAGGACATGGGCTTCGACGTGCTGTACTTCCCGCCGATCCATCCCATCGGTCGCAGTTTCCGCAAAGGCCCGAACAATTCCCTCACCGCCGGTCCCGACGACCCGGGCAGCCCGTATGCCATTGGCAGCGAGGAGGGCGGGCACGAGGCCATTCACCCGCAATTGGGCAGCCGCGAGGACTTCCGGCGCCTGGTGGCGGCGGCCGCTGACCACGGCCTGGAGATCGCCCTGGACTTCGCGATCCAGTGTTCCCAGGACCATCCTTGGCTCAAGCAGCACCCGGGCTGGTTCAGTTGGCGGCCGGACGGCACGATCAAATATGCGGAAAACCCGCCGAAGAAATACCAGGACATCGTCAACGTTGATTTCTATGCGGCCGATGCAATTCCCAGCCTGTGGGTGGAGCTGCGGGACATCGTGGTGGGCTGGGTCAAGGAAGGCGTGAAGATATTCCGCGTCGACAACCCTCACACCAAACCACTGCCGTTCTGGCAATGGCTGATCGCCGATGTGCGGGCGCACTACCCTGAAGTGATCTTCCTGGCTGAAGCGTTCACCACGCCGGCGATGATGGCGCGGCTGGGCAAGGTCGGTTACTCCCAGAGCTACACCTATTTCACCTGGCGCAACACCAAGGCTGAACTGGCGACCTACTTCAGTGAACTCAATGAATCGCCGTGGCGTGAATGCTACCGGCCGAATTTTTTCGTCAACACGCCAGACATCAACCCGGCCTTTCTCCATGAATCGGGGCGCGCTGGTTTTTTGATCCGTGCGGCCCTGGCAACCATGGGCTCGGGCCTGTGGGGCATGTATTCGGGTTTCGAACTGTGCGAATCGGCACCGGTGCCGGGCAAGGAGGAATACCTCGATTCGGAGAAATACGAGATCCGTCCCCGGGACTTCACCGCGCCGGGCAACATCGTTGCCGAGATCGCCCAGCTCAACCGCATCCGCCGGCAGAACCCCGCGCTGCATACCCACCTGGGCCTGAAAATCTACAACGCCTGGAACGACAACATTCTCTATTTCGGCAAGCGCACCGCCGACGGCAGCAATTTCATCCTGGTGGCGGTGAGCCTTGATCCGCACAACCCGCAGGAAGCCAGTTTCGAGTTGCCGCTCTGGGAGATGGGCCTGTCCGACGATGCCCAGACCCAGGGCGAGGATCTGATGAACGGACATCGCTGGAGCTGGTACGGCAAGCACCAGTTCATGCGGATTGACCCGGCATACCAGCCGTTCGGGATTTGGCGGATCAGCGTGGCGTGATGCTGTGGGAGCAAGGCTTGCCCGCGATGAAGAGGGTGCGGTCTGCCTGAGGAATCGAGGTGCCTGCATCGCGAGCAAGCTTTGCTCCCACAAAGCGCAGGCCTCACAACACAACAAGACCTCACAAGCCTGTCTCCCGCGGCTTTATTGAATTCATCAGGAGTTGCAAATGGCGAAGAAACCCCGGTCTGCCACCTTCATCAAAGATCCGCTCTGGTACAAGGACGCGGTGATTTACCAGGTCCACGTAAAATCCTATTTCGACTCCAATAACGACGGGATCGGTGACTTTCCCGGCCTGATCGAAAAGCTCGACTACATCGCCGACCTGGGCGTCAACACCATCTGGCTGCTGCCGTTCTATCCTTCGCCCCGGCGTGACGACGGTTATGACATTGCCGAATACCGCGGCGTCAGCGCCGACTACGGCACCATGGCCGATGCGCGGCGGTTCATTGCCGAAGCCCACAAGCGCAACCTGCGGGTGATCACCGAGCTGGTCATCAACCACACCTCGGACCAGCACCCCTGGTTCCAACGCGCGCGCAAGGCCAAGCCGGGTTCGAAGGCGCGGGACTTCTACGTCTGGTCCGATGACGACCACAAGTACGACGGCACGCGAATCATCTTCCTCGACACCGAGAAGTCCAACTGGACCTGGGATCCGGTGGCGGGCCAATACTTCTGGCACCGCTTCTACTCCCACCAGCCCGACCTCAACTTCGATAACCCGCAGGTCATCAAGGCCGTGCTGTCGGTGATGCGCTACTGGCTCGACATGGGCATCGACGGCCTGCGCCTGGACGCCATCCCGTACCTGATCGAGCGCGACGGCACCAACAACGAAAACCTGCCTGAGACCCATGACGTCCTGAAGCTGATCCGCGCCGAGATCGACGCCAACTACCCCGACCGCATGTTGCTGGCCGAAGCCAACCAGTGGCCGGAAGACACCCAGTTGTACTTCGGCGATGTCGACGCCCAAGGGATGAACGGTGACGAATGCCACATGGCCTTCCACTTCCCGCTGATGCCGCGCATGTACATGGCGCTGGCCCAGGAAGATCGCTTCCCTATCACCGACATCCTGCGCCAGACCCCGGAGATCCCCGCCAATTGCCAGTGGGCGATTTTCCTGCGCAACCATGATGAGTTGACCCTGGAGATGGTCACCGACAAGGAGCGTGACTACCTGTGGAACTACTACGCCGCCGACCGTCGGGCGCGCATCAACCTGGGTATTCGTCGGCGCCTGGCGCCGTTGGTGGAGCGCGACCGTCGTCGCGTCGAGCTGCTCAACAGCCTGCTGCTGTCGATGCCCGGCACGCCGACGCTGTACTACGGCGATGAAATCGGCATGGGCGACAACATCTACCTGGGCGACCGCGATGGCGTGCGTACGCCGATGCAATGGTCCATCGACCGCAACGGCGGCTTCTCCCGCGCCGACCCGGCCAGCCTGGTGTTGCCGCCGATCATGGACCCGCAATACGGCTACCAGTCGGTCAACGTCGAGACCCAGGCGGGCGATCCGCACTCGCTGCTCAACTGGACCCGGCGGATGCTGGCGGTGCGCAAGCAGTCCAAGGCCTTCGGCCGTGGCACGTTGAAGATGCTCTCGCCGAGCAATCGCCGGATCCTGGCTTATACCCGCGAATACACCGGCCCCGACGGCAAGCACGAAATCATCCTCTGCGTGGCCAACGTGTCCCGCAGCGCCCAGGCTGCCGAACTGGATCTGTCGACCTACGCCGGCATGGTCCCGGTGGAGATGCTCGGCGGTAACGCTTTCCCACCCATCGGCCAGTTGAACTTCCTGCTGACCCTGGCGCCGTATGGCTTCTATTGGTTCGCCCTGGCAACCGAGAACCAGATGCCGAGCTGGCACGTGGAACCGGCCCAGAGCTTGCCGGACTTCACCACCCTGGTGCTGAAAAAACGCCTGGAAGAATTACTCGAAGCGCCATCGCGCACCACGCTGGAGCAAACCATTCTGCCGAGCTGGCTGCAGAACCGGCGCTGGTTCGCCGGCAAGGACAGTGCGATCCAGAAGGTCGAGATTGTCTACGGCGTGCGCTTTGGTGACCCGCAGCACCCGGTGCTGCTCAGTGAAATCGATGTCACCAGTGGCGGCCAGACCCTGCGTTATCAACTGCCGTTCGGCCTGCTCGCCGAAGACCAGGTGGGTGCGGCGTTACCGCAGCAACTGGCGTTGTCGCGGGTACGTCGGGTGCGTCAGGTGGGCCTGATCACCGATGCATTCAGCCTGGAAAGCTTCGTGCGCGCCGTGCTGCACAGCATGCAGGCCGCCACGGTGCTGCCGTTCGCCGAAGGTGAGTTGCGCTTCGAACCCACCGAAGGCCTGGCCGCGCTGAACCTGGGAGACGAACCAGAGGTGCGTTACCTGTCCGCCGAACAGTCCAACAGTTCGGTGGTGGTGGGCAGCAGCCTGGTGCTCAAGTTGATTCGCAAGGTCGCCTCGGGTGTCCACCCGGAACTGGAAATGAGCGCCTACCTGACCGCTGCCGGTTTCAGCAATATTTCACCGCTGTTGGGTTCGGTGGTTCGCCGCGACGCCCAGGGTGAAGATGCGCTGCTGATGATCGCCCAGGGCTATTTGAGCAATCAGGGCGATGCCTGGGAATGGACCCAGAACAACCTCGAACGCGCCCTGCGCGATGAGCTGGCGGACGCAGTCTCCGAACAGGAGCAGCATTACAACGCCCTGGGCGAACTGAAGGATTTCGCCGGCATGCTCGGCCAGCGCCTGGGGGAAATGCACCAGGTATTGGCCCAGGCTACCGACGATCCGGACTTCGCGCCGCAGGCCACCAACGCCAAGCAAGCCCAGGCCATCGGCAAGGACGTGGTCGCCCAAGTGGAAAACGCCTTGCGCCTGCTCAAGCAGAACCAGGGCCAATTGAACCCCGCGGACCAGGCCATGGTCGCACGCTTGCTGGAGCACAAGAAAACCGTCCTGGCCCATGTCCAGGCACTGGCCGGCAAGGCTGAAGGAGGCTTGCGCATTCGCGTCCACGGTGACCTGCACCTGGGGCAGGTGCTGGTGATCAAGGGCGACGCCTACCTGATCGACTTCGAAGGTGAGCCGGCGCGACCATTGCATGAACGACGGGGTAAGCACAGCCCCTATAAGGACGTCAGTGGCGTGCTGCGTTCCTTCGATTATGCGGCAGCCATGGCGATTCACTTGCACACCGTCGACAGCACGGCCGATGCCGATGCGGCGCGGCAACGGGTCGCCGATCGTTATCTGAAAGAGGCTCGCCAGGCATTTGTCGAGGCATATCGGCTGGCGGCAGCTAGTCTTGCCCATGAGTGGAAGGATGCTGAAGGCGAAGACGCCGCGCTGGCGTTGTTCGGCCTGGAGAAGGCGGCCTATGAAGTGGCCTATGAAGCCGAGAATCGCCCCACCTGGCTGCCCGTGCCGTTGCACGGTCTGGTCGGGTTATTGAGTGGGCTGCAACCCTTTTCCGACGTAGCCGGACCGATTTAGTGGAGAGAATCATGAGTGTCTCGAACAAAGAACCACAGGGGCAGGCCAAAGAGTCGTTGCTGCCGGCGCCCCATGACATCGACGCGCTGGTGCGCGCCGAACACCACGACCCGTTTTCCATCCTGGGGCCTCATGGCGACGACGCCGGCGGCCAGTTCATTCGCGCGTATCTGCCCGGAGCCCTGAGCGTGCATGTGCTGGCCCGCGATGGCGGCGAAGAGCTGGGGGAACTGCAACCCACCGCAACCCCGGGGCTGTTCGTCGGCCATTTCGACCGTGCCCAGGCGTACTTGCTGCGCACCCGTTGGGCCGGCGGCGAGCAGGTTGCCGAAGACCCCTACAGCTTCGGTCCGTTGCTGGGGGAGATGGACCTTTACCTGTTTGGCGAGGGCAATCACCGCGATCTCAGTTCCTGCCTCGGTGCGCAACTGACCACCGTCGATGGCATCGACGGCGTGCGGTTCGCGGTCTGGGCGCCGAATGCCCGGCGCGTTTCGGTGGTCGGGGATTTCAACGTCTGGGACGGGCGTCGGCATCCGATGCGCATCCGTTATCCGTCCGGCGTGTGGGAGATATTCGTCCCCAGGCTGGGTGCCGGTGAAGGTTACAAGTATGAAATCCTCGGTGCCCACGGCATCCTGCCGCTCAAGGCCGACCCAGTGGCCCTGGCCACGCAGATGCCGCCAGACACGGCGTCGAGAGTCGCCTCACCCCTGAAGATCGAATGGCAGGACGACGAGTGGATGCAGCACCGTCGCGAGCGCCAGCTCCCGGGTGCGCCGCTGTCGATCTACGAATTGCACGCCGGCTCCTGGCAGTGCGAAATCGACGAGGCGGGGGAGGTGGCCCGGCAATACAACTGGCATGAAATGGCCGAGCGGCTGATTCCGTATGTCAAGGACCTGGGCTTCACCCACATCGAGCTGATGCCGATCATGGAGCACCCGTTCGGCGGTTCCTGGGGCTATCAGCCGCTGTCGCAATTCGCGCCGACGGCACGCTTCGGCTCGCCAGACGATTTCGCGGCGTTCGTCAACGCCTGTCACCAGGCCAATATCGGCGTCATCCTCGACTGGGTACCGGCGCATTTTCCCACCGACACCCACGGCCTGGCCCAGTTCGACGGTACTGCGCTGTACGAATACGGCAACCCGCTGGAAGGCTTCCACCAGGATTGGGACACGCTGATCTACAACCTGGGCCGCACCGAAGTGCACGGCTTCATGCTGGCGTCGGCGCTGCACTGGCTCAAGCATTTCCACGTCGATGGCCTGCGGGTGGATGCCGTGGCCTCGATGTTGTACCGCGACTATTCGCGCAAGGCCGGTGAGTGGGTGCCTAACCGCCACGGCGGACGGGAAAACCTCGAAGCCATCGATTTCCTGCGGCACCTCAACGATGTGGTGGCGCTGGAAACCCCCGGTGCGCTGGTCATCGCCGAAGAATCCACGGCGTGGCCAGGCGTCAGCCAGAGCACCCAGCAGGGCGGCCTGGGTTTTGCCTACAAGTGGAACATGGGCTGGATGCACGATTCGCTGCACTACATCCAGCAAGACCCGGTGTACCGCGCCCATCACCACAACGAACTGAGTTTTGGCCTGGTGTATGCCTGGTCCGAGCGCTTCGTCCTGCCGATTTCCCATGACGAGGTGGTTCATGGCAAACGCTCGCTGATCGACAAGATGCCCGGTGACCGTTGGCAGAAATTCGCCAACCTGAGGGCCTACCTCAGCTTCATGTGGGGCCATCCCGGCAAGAAGCTGTTGTTCATGGGCTGTGAGTTTGGCCAATGGCGCGAGTGGAACCACGACCAGCAATTGGACTGGTACCTGCTGCAATACCCTGAGCACCGTGGCGTGCAGAAACTGGTGAGCGATCTGAACCGGCTGTATCGCGAAGAACCGGCGCTGCATGACCAGGATGATGCGCCCCAGGGGTTCCAGTGGTTGATTGGTGACGATGCGCTCAACAGCGTCTACGCCTGGCTGCGCTGGAGCAAGGAGGGCCGGCCGGTGCTGGTGGTCGCCAACTTCACACCGGTGCCACGCGAGGCCTACCGGGTCGGCGTGCCGTTCGGCGGGCGCTGGGTCGAATTGCTCAACAGCGATGCCGACACCTACGCCGGCTCCAACTATGGCAATGGCGGCGGGGCCTCCACCGAAGAAGTGCCCAGCCATGGCCAGGCCCTGTCGCTGGAACTCAACTTGCCGCCGTTGGCGGTATTGATTCTGCGGCCGGAGGGTTAGAAGGCTAAGCCTGGATGTCTGATCGTTCCCACGCTCCGCGTGGGAATGCCTCCTGTGACGCTCTGCGTCACGCTATTGGAACGCGGAGCGTCCCTGGCCGCATTCCCACGCAGAGCGTGAGGAACGATCATTCGCAGGTCACTTCTGATCGACTCAGCGAACCAGGCACGGTCGCTTGTTGTTGAACGTCCAGCCCGGAATCAGGAACTGCATCGCCACCGCATCGTCCCGCGCGCCAAGGCCCATGCCCTTGTACAACTCATGGGCCTTGGCCAGTTGGTCGATGTCCAGCTCAATCCCCAGCCCCGGTTTTTTCGGCACCTGCACGCAACCGCCCTGGATCTGCAACGGCGCCTTGGTCAGCCGCTGGCCGTCCTGCCAGATCCAATGGGTGTCGATGGCCGTGATGTCGCCCGGTGCGGCGGCGGCCACGTGGGTGAACATCGCCAGGGAAATGTCGAAGTGGTTGTTGGAGTGCGATCCCCAGGTCAGGCCCCATTCATGGCACATCTGTGCCACCCGTACCGAACCCTGCATGGTCCAGAAGTGCGGATCGGCCAGGGGAATGTCCACGGACTGCAAGGTGATGGCGTGGCCCATCTCGCGCCAGTCGGTGGCGATCATGTTGGTGGCGGTCTTCAGGCCCGTGGCGCGGCGGAACTCGGCCATGACCTCGCGGCCCGAATAGCCATTCTCGGCACCGCAAGGGTCTTCGGCGTAGGCCAGCACCTTGTGCTGGTCGCGACACAAACGCACCGCTTCCTTGAGTGACCAGGCGCCGTTCGGGTCCAGGGTGATGCGTGCCTGGGGAAAGCGCTCGGCCAGCGCCGTGACCGCTTCGATCTCTGCGTCGCCTTGCAGCACGCCGCCCTTGAGCTTGAAGTCCTGGAAGCCATAGCGGGCGTGGGCGGCCTCGGCCAGGCGGACCACGGCGTCGGCGTCCAGGGCTTTTTCGTGGCGCACACGAAACCAGTCGTTGTCGGCGTCCGGTTCGCTGCGGTAGGGCAGGTCGGTCTGCTGGCGATCGCCGACGTAAAACAGATAGCCGAGCATTTTCACTTCATCGCGCTGCTGGCCTTCGCCAAGCAGCGCCGCGACCGGTACGTCCAGGTGTTGGCCGAGCAGGTCCAGCAGTGCCGCTTCCAGGCCGGTCACCGCGTGGATGGTGATGCGCAGGTCGAAAGTCTGCAGGCCACGGCCGCCGGCATCGCGGTCGGCGAAGGCGTGGCGCACGGTGTTGAGGATCTTCTGGTACGTGCCGATGGGGCTGCCGACCACCAGCGAGCGGGCGTCTTCGAGGGTCTGGCGAATGCGCTCGCCACCGGGTACCTCGCCCACGCCGGTGTGGCCGGCGTTGTCCTTGAGGATGACGATGTTGCGGGTGAAGAACGGGCCATGGGCGCCGCTGAGGTTCAGCAACATGCCGTCATGGCCGGCCACGGGCACGATCTGCATGCTGGTGATGATCGGGGCTTTGCTGGTTTCTGGGGTGCTCATCTGTACTTATCCTTGAACAATCGAATGATCAGACGTGGCTGGCGGCCGGGTCGGCTGGGGTTGTCACGGCTTTGGGCTTGGGCGTGTTGCGTGCGGCAAACACGATGATCGCGGCAATGATCGAGGTGGCCGCCAAGCCGTAGAGGCCGCCCTGGATCGAGCCGGTGTGCTCCTCCAGCAGACCGAACGTGGTCGGGGCGACGAACCCGCCGAGGTTGCCCACCGAGTTGATCAGGGCAATCACCCCGGCGGCGATCCGGGCGTCCAGGTAAGCCTGGGGAATCGGCCAGAACAGCGACGATGCGGATTTGAAACCCAGGGCCGCGAAACAGATGGCGACGAAGGCGAAGATCGGTCCGCCGGTGGTGGACATGAACATCCCGGCTGCCGCGATCAACAGGGCCGTGGCGACCCAGGCCTGCTGGAATTTCCACTTGGCCGACAACGAGGCGAAGGCGTACATGCCGACAATCGACAGCAACCACGGGATCGAGTTGAACAGCCCGACCTGGATGTCGCTCAGTTCGCCCATTTTCTTGATGATGCTCGGCAGCCAGAACGTGGCGGCATAGATCGTCAATTGGATGAAGAAGTAGATCAGGCAAAACAGGAGGATCTGGCGGTCCTTGAGCAGCTGGCCGATGGACAGTTTGATCGGCGAAGCAGCTTCCCGTGCGCGCTGTTCATCGTCGATGGTCTGGACCAGCACATCTTGTTCTTCGCGGCTCAACCATTTGGCGTCGTGGGGCTTGGAGTCCAGCCAGAACCAGACGAAGACGCACAGGCAGACGGAAAACATCCCTTCGATGAAGTACATCCACTGCCAGCCGTGCATGCCCAGGCCGTTGATTTGCAGCAGCAGCCCCGACAGCGGGCCTGAGATCAGCGACGCGATGGCCGAACCGCTGAGGAAGATGGCGATGGCTTTGCCGCGTTCGACACCCGGCAGCCAGCGGGTGAAGTAGTAGATCACCCCAGGGAAGAAACCGGCTTCGGCCACGCCCAGCAGGAAGCGCAGGATGTAGAAGTGGGTTTCGTTCTGGATGAAGGCCATGCAGGCGGCCACCAGGCCCCAGGTGAGCATGATGCGGGTCAGCCAGATGCGCGCGCCGATTCGTTGCAAGAGGATGTTGGACGGGACTTCGAACAGCGCATAGCCGATGAAGAACAGGCCGGCACCAAAGCCATAGGCCGCGGCACCGATGCCCAGGTCGTGCTCCATATGGGCACGCACGAAGCCGATGTTCACACGGTCGATGTAATTGACGATAAACATGATGACGAACAGCGGCAGGATGTGGCGCTTGACCTTGGCAATGGCCGACAGCAGCACCGGATCCGCTCCGGCATTCGCCTTGAGGCTGGATGTGTTCACTGGTTTTTCTCCCACTCGTTATTTTTATGCGGGGCATCGTGCAGGTGCCGATGTTGATAGACATCATACAACTTGATTTTTTTGAGTGACAAGACATTTTTTAGCGCGACTGGATGGGCGGTTGGACTTGTTTGTGCCGTATTTATTAGGTGGTGTTGAGGTTTTTGATTGTGCGCAGGGGGTGCGGTGCGGTAGGGGTCGAGGTTTTTTTGGCGTTGATTTTCGAAGTTAATCGCCAGATATAGTGTGTTGTCATACAAGTTTGGCGTTCTGTAATGCTCACTCTCAAGCCTGCCGGTGGTAGGATCGATCAGCCTTTTTTCGAGGAACCCTGGCGATGCCGCAAGACACCGAAGCACCCCTGCGCAAGCGTACCCACAACCTGGCCCATGACCTGGTGGCGAAGCTGAGCCAGAGCATCTTGTTGGGGCAGTTGAAGCCAGGAGAGAAGTTGCCGTCGGAAGGCGCCATCGTGCAGACCCACGGCGTCAGCCGGACCGTGGTGCGCGAGGCGATTTCCAAGTTGCAGGCTTCGGGGCTGGTGGAGACCCGCCACGGCATCGGCACCTTTGTGCTGGCGCAAACCGGCGAGCCGGGGTTGCGGCTCAATGTCGACACTGCGGCGGGTGTGCGGGCAATCCTGGAGCTGCGCCTGGGCCTGGAAACCCAGGCGGTGGCCTTGGCGGCCCAGCGTCGCAGCGAACACCAGTTGCAGCAGATGCGCCAGGCGCTGGATGACTATCAGCGGTTGTCCAGCAACAACGACAGCTGTGTCGAGGCCGACCGGCGCTTCCATCTGCTCATCGCCGAGGCCACGGACAATGCCTGTTTTGTCGAAATCATGCAGCACCTGGGCAGTGCGATGATCCCCAGGACCCGAGTGAACGTGGCCGAACGCGGCCAGGCCGACCTGGGCAAGCTGGCACAACTGGCCAACCTCGAGCATGAGGCGATCTTCAACGCCATCAAACGCCAGGACCCGGACGCCGCCCGCGCCGCCATGTGGCTGCACCTGACCAACAGCCGTGACCGGTTTGGCGCAGGTTCCTGACGGCTCATCGTCGCCTGACCCACCGCCATCGCGAGCAAGCTCGCTCCCACAGTGGATCTGTGGTGGACACCGCATCTGTGAACACCCAGGCTGTGGGAGCGAGCATGCTCGCGAAGGGGCCGGTAGGGCGTGCTCAAAACCAGCAGGCAAAAAAAACCGGCGCAACCGAGGTTGCGCCGGTGGTGGTGCCAGTGGCTGCGCGGATATTCGTGGGTCCGCGCAACCACCGTTGAACTTGTGTCGGTTATGCCCGTTCCAGCGCCAGGGCCACGCCTTGGCCGCCGCCGATGCACAGTGTCGCGAGGCCTTTCTTGGCGTCGCGCTTGATCATTTCATGCAGCAGCGACACCAGGACTCGGCACCCCGATGCGCCGATAGGGTGGCCCAGGGCGATGGCGCCGCCGTTGACGTTGACCTTGTCCATGTCCCATTTCAATTCCCGGGCCACGGCCAGCGACTGGGCGGCGAAGGCTTCGTTGGCTTCGACCAGGTCCAGTTGATCCAGCGACCAGCCAGCCTTGTCCAGGCAGCGACGGGTGGCCGAGACCGGGCCAATGCCCATGATGGCCGGGTCGACGCCGGCATTGGCGTAGGCACTGATTTTCGCCAGCACGGGCAGGCCCAGGGCCTTGGCTTTTTCCGCGCTCATCAGGATCACCGCGGCGGCGCCATCGTTGAGCGAGGACGCGTTGCCCGCAGTGACGCTGCCATCTTTCTTGAAGGCAGGCTTGAGTTTGCCCAAGGATTCGGCGGTGGTACCGGCGCGCGGCTGTTCGTCAGTGGCGAACGCCACAGGATCGCCTTTGCGCTGGGGAATCAGGATCGGCGTGATCTCATCGGCGAACCGACCGCCCTCGATCGCGGCGACGGCCTTCTGTTGGGACGCGGCAGCGAAAGCGTCCTGCTCCTCGCGGCTGATGCCGTACTTGTCCACCAGGTTCTCGGCGGTGATGCCCATGTGGTAATCGTTGAAGGCGTCCCACAGGCCGTCGGTGATCATGCTGTCGATCATCTTCGCGTGGCCCATGCGCAGGCCGGTGCGGGCGGCCGGCAACACGTACGGGGCCAGGCTCATGTTCTCCATGCCGCCGGCGATGATGACGTCGGCGTCGCCACAGCGGATCGCCTGGGCGCCCAGGTGCAACGCCTTGAGTCCCGAACCGCAGACCTTGTTCAGCGTCAGCGCCGGCACCGCATGAGGCAGGCCGGCCAGAATTGCCGCCTGGCGAGCCGGGTTTTGCCCGGATCCTGCGGTCAGCACCTGGCCAAGAATCACTTCATCGACCTGTTCGCCGGACAAACCGGTCTGTTCCAGCAGGCGACGAATCACCGCGGCACCGAGTTCCGGCGCGGGAATGGCAGCCAGCGAACCCTGGAAACTGCCAATGGCGGTACGGGTAGCGGCGACAATCACGACTTCTTGCATCGAATCTCTCCTCACTGGGCAGCGAACTGCATTTCCGGCACGTGGTCCGGCACGATCAATTTGCCGGCGGTCTTGGCGACGATTTCCTCGACGCTGACGCCTGGGGCACGTTCTTTCAAGATGAAGGCGCCGTCCTGGATTTCCAGGTAGGCGAGGTCGGTCAGCACCCGCTTGATGCAACCGGCGCCGGTCAGCGGCAGGCTGCAACGGGGCAGCAGTTTCGATTCGCCGTCCTTGGACGCATGGGTCATGGTGACGATGATGTTCTCGGCACCGGCCACCAGGTCCATCGCGCCGCCCATGCCCTTGACCAGCTTGCCGGGGATCATCCACGAGGCGATGTTACCTTCGACATCCACCTCGAACGCGCCCAGCACGGTCAGGTCGATATGGCCGCCACGGATCATGGCAAACGATTCGGCCGACGAGAAGATCGACGCGCCGATGCGCGCGGTGACCGTCTGTTTGCCGGCGTTGATCATGTCGGCATCGACTTCGGCTTCGGTGGGAAACGCGCCCATGCCGAGCAGGCCGTTTTCCGATTGCAGCATGACTTCCATGCCTTCGGGAATGTAGTTGGCGACCAGGGTCGGAATGCCGATGCCCAGGTTCACGTAGTAGCCGTCCTGCATTTCGCGGGCGACGCGTTGAGCCATTTGTTCGCGGGAAAGTGCCATGTTGTTATTCCTTCATTCGGGCCGGGGGCAGGGGATCACTTACGCACGGTGCGCTGTTCGATGCGTTTTTCGAACGTGCCACAAATGACCCGGTCGACGTAGATGCCAGGGGTGTGGATCTGCGTCGGGTCCAGCTCGCCGGGTTCGACGATTTCTTCGACTTCCACCACCGTGATCTTGCCCGCCGTGGCGGCCAGCGGGTTGAAGTTCTGGGCGGTGTGGCGATAGATCACGTTGCCGAAATGGTCGGCCTTCCAGCCTTTGACGATGGCGAAGTCGCCGGTGATGGATTCTTCCATCAGGTATTGGCGGCCATGGAATTCACGCACTTCCTTGCCTTCGGCCACCGGGGTGCCGACGCCGGTGGCGGTGAAGAACGCCGGGATGCCTGCGCCACCGGCGCGCATTTTTTCGGCGAGGGTGCCTTGGGGGGTGAGCACGACTTCGATTTCGCCGCTGAGCAGCTGCTTCTCGAACAGGGCGTTTTCGCCCACGTAGGAGGCGACCACCTTGCGGATCTGCCGGTCTTCCAGCAGCACGCCGAGGCCGAAACCGTCGACGCCGCAGTTGTTGGACACCACGGTGAGGTCGCGGATGCCCTTGCGCTTGATCTCGGCGATCAGGTTTTCCGGGATACCGCACAGGCCGAAGCCGCCGGCGATGACGGTCATGCCGTCCTTCAAGCCTTCCAGCGCTTCTTCATAGGAGCTCACGCGTTTGTCGAAACCTGCCATAGACACCTCTTTTATTCTTGATGGGGTCGCAATGGAATGCAGTGTTGCGCCAAGTCATATATTTGTTAAGTTGATTTTTAGGTTGGATTGATTGATAAAACTCAATAATTGCCTCCCACTGTAGGAGCTGTGTAGGAGCTGTGTAGGAGCTGTCGAGTGCAGCGAGGCTGCGATCTCTCCCCCAGACGCTTGAATCCCAAGCGAAAGATCAAAAGATCGTCCGAACGCGGCCCGAGCCTTCGGCAGCTCCTACGCAACCGGACACAGGACGCCCATGACCCTCAAGCAAATCCGCGCCTTCCTCGCCGTGGCCCAGAGCCTGAGCTTTGCCGTGGCCTGCGAGCGGCTGCATCTGTCCCAATCGGCCCTGAGCCTGACCATCAAGGCCCTGGAAGAAGGCCTTGGCGGTCGCTTGTTCAGCCGCAATACCCGTAACGTGGCGCTGACGCCCGAAGGTGAATCCTTGCTGCCACTGGCCCGACGGCTGATTGCCGACTGGGACAACGCCGAGGACGAAATGCGCCAGCGCTTCACCTTGCAGCGCGGCCGCGTGACGTTGGCGGCGATGCCGTCATTTGCCGGCAACTTGTTGCCGCCGATCCTCAAGACCTTCCGCGCCCGCTACCCGAATGTCAACGTCACGGTCAACGACGTGATCAACGAACAGGTGCTGGAAATGGTGCGTGATCGTCATGTCGAATTGGGCGTGGCGTTCGAGCCGATGCAGGGTTCGTCATTGGCGTTCACACCTTTGTATCTCGATCGCTTCGTCGCGGTGGTGCCGCTGGACTCACCGCTTGCCCTGCGCGACGAGATCCAGTGGGAAACCTTGCTGGAACAGCCCTTCATCACGTTGCAACGACCCTCCACCGTACGGGTGATGCTGGAAGAACATCTGCAGGCCCGGGGCATGAAACTGCCTGTGGAGTTCGAGAGCCACCAGTTGGCGACCGTCGGGCGGATGGTCGCCAGCGGGCTGGGGGTGAGTGCCGTGCCGGCGCTGTGCGTCGGGCAGATGCATGAACTGGGTGCCCGCTGCATCACCTTGAGCGATCCGGTGATCGAACGGGCCATCGGGGTGCTGACCAAGCCGGGGTATGAACTGTCGACGGCGGCGCAGGCGTTGTTCGATACGCTCAGGGATCAGGATTTGGGGGCGCAGTTGATACCGAAGTAACCACAATCCCCTGTGGGAGCGGGCTTGCTCGCGAAAGCGGTGTGTCAGCTACGCAGATATCGACTGACACACCGCATTCGCGAGCAAGCCCGCTCCCACAGGGGTATGGCGTGGTGTCAGATCAACAGTGGCAACAGTTGTTCACACGGCTCTTCCAGCTTGAGGTCCAGCAGCTCATCGGCCCGGGTCTTGCCCCGGTTGATCGCCAGCAGCGGCTTGCCCTGGTCCTTGATGGCCCGGCACAGGCGAAACGCCGAATACGCCATCAGCGACGAGCCCACCACCAGCAGGCCGTCCGCTTGCTCGACGGCTTGCACGGCGCGGGTCGCGGTGAGGGGGGCGACGTTCTCGCCGAAAAACACCACGTCGGGTTTCAACCGCTCGCCGCCGCAATGAGGGCAGCGGGGCACCTGGAAGCGCGCCTCGAAAGCCGGGTCGAGCAGGGTGTCGCCATCGGGCGCCTGCACCGCATCGACGCCGGCCAGGTAAGGGTTTTCGGTTTCCATCAACTGTTGAATCTGCTGTCGTTGGCTACGCTGGCCACAATCCAGGCACAGCACGCGATGCAGGCTGCCGTGCAGTTCGATGACGTCCTGGCTGCCGGCCTGGTCATGCAGCGTGTCGACATTCTGGGTAATCAGGCCGGTGATGCATTGCCGTGCCTGCAACTCGGCCAAGGCCTCGTGAGCCGCGTTCGGCCTGGCCTGCCGCACGCGGGGCCAGCCCAGCATCGCCCGCGCCCAGTAGCGCCGTCGTGCCTCGGCCTGGGCGAGGAACTCCTGGTACATCATCGGCTGTCGACCCCGGCGCACACCGTCGCTGTCGCGGTAGTCGGGGATGCCCGAAGGGGTGCTGATGCCGGCACCGGTGAGCACCAGGAAACGGCGTCCGGCCAGGTACGCCTGCAACTGATCGAGCGGTTCGCGATGGAAATCGTCCGGCATGGGGGGTTCTCCGTGGGCCTGGATTCGTTGAGGGTAGCACTGTCGAGCACGAGGCCTGCGTCACGCCTTTCGTCGCTCAGCGGCGCTGTTCTGCAAACTTTCCTTGCAGGAGGGGCCTCCACACTTATGTGTGAAAGAGCGATCGGGTTGTTTCGGTCGCTCTGAACCTGTCGCAGAGGAGGCTTATGAAGCAGACCATCGGTGAAGTACGGGCCATCAACAGGCAGCGCGGATTGGTGGGTGTGTATGTGGGGAAGGAGCACGGCCATACCGTGCTGGCGCTGCGTTCGGCCAATGACATCGATATTGGCGACATCCTGGAGTGGGACAGCGGCACGGCCTTGGGCACTCAGTCCTATCACAACCAGACCAAGGGCTGGACCGCCGATGTGTATGTGGCAAACCACGGTGTGGCGACGGCCAACCTTGAGGTGCAGTTGATGGTGGGCTCTTCCTGACGCGCCTTCGAGACCGCTGCAACGGGGTGCTGGCGCGACCTGGCCCCCTGTGGGAGCGAGCTTGCTCGCGATAGCGTCGGATCAGCCTGTATTGATATTGACTGACACACCGCCATCGCGAGCAAGCTCGCTCCCACAGGATTTTGCTGGATGAAGTTTCGGTGTTCAGGGCGGCTAATCAATCACTGCCTGTTGCAATAGAGGCCGAGGCAGCAGGGGAAATATCGGCATTGACCACTCGTCGCCGTTTGCAGATTTCTCTTAAAACCTTGGCGGCGTCATGTTTTCCGAATAAGACGAGCCAGCAAGGCTCGTTGATATCAACTAAACGAGGTGAATGAAATGGCTAACACAGGAAATAACAATCCTGGCAATTTCGCTAACGATCGTGAAAAGGCATCGGCAGCCGGGAAAAAGGGCGGCCATGCATCAGGTGGCAACTTCGCCAATAATCCTGAGCGTGCATCCGAGGCCGGGCGCAAGGGAGGGCAGGCATCGGGTGGTAATTTTGCCAACGACCCTGGGCGTGCCGCAGAAGCCGGCCGCAAAGGCGGGCAAGCCTCGGGCGGTAATTTTGCCAACGACCCTGAACGGGCGTCGGAAGCCGGCCGCAAAGGTGGCCAAGCCTCGGGCGGCAACTTTGCCAACGATCGGGAAAAAGCCTCCAACGCGGGTAGAAAAGGCGGTGAAAACAGCCGTGGCGACGATTCATAATGCCCGCTGACATGGCTAGCCCCGTGCCCATGGCATGGGGCCCCAACGGGTTTATATAGTGGAGTTTGCCGGGTTTAAACTACAGCCGGCTTTTACAGCTTTTCCGCTTTATTCGTTAAAAGATATTGGTTAATCGCTGAGTCAATCACCCTTGGTCTCGTTTATTGAATAAAAGATAAATCATCCTGTTACTTCCTTCGACTATAAAAAAACGGCGAGGGCAGCGCTTCCTTGCCTGGATATTACGTTTGATCGTTGTCACCGTTTAGGCGCACGATCAGCCATGTTTTGGTCAAGACCCGTAAGGACCTTCGATGGACCAGCCCACCTCCCGGATTCGATCCCCCTGGCGCACCTGGCTGAACCCGGTGCAAGACAACCTGTTGCTGGGGGTGACGTTCTGGCTCGGGCTGGCGTTGGTGACTGCATTGCTGCTTTACAGCGGCTACAACGCCCTGGTCGGCGCCGACCGTCAGAACCTGGGCTACGCGGTGCTGGGCGGTACCTCGGGCTTTGCCGCTACCGCCCTGGGGGCGTTGATGGCTGTGGTACTGCGCGATATCTCCTCGCGTACCCAGGACATCATGCTCGGTTTTGCCGCCGGCATGATGCTCGCCGCCAGTTCTTTCTCGTTGATCCTGCCAGGCATCGAGGCGGCACAAGTCATCTGTGGCAACCAGTTGCTCGCCGCATTTGTCGTCGTGGTCGGCCTGGGCTTGGGCGTTGTTCTCATGATCGGCCTGGACCGTTTCGTGCCGCACGAGCACGAACTCAGTGGCCGACGTGGGCCCCAGGTCGAGCGCATCAATCGCGTCTGGCTGTTCGTGCTTGCCATCACCTTGCACAACTTGCCGGAGGGCATGGCCATCGGCGTCAGTTTTGCCGACGGCGACTTCAAGGTCGGCCTGCCCCTGACCACTGCCATCGCCATCCAGGACATCCCCGAAGGCCTGGCCATTGCCATGGCACTGCGCGTCACCGGTATCAGCACCTTGCGCGCCGCGCTCATCGCGGTTGGTTCGGGGTTGATGGAACCACTGGGCGCGGTGATCGGCCTGGGCATGTCGTCGGGCGTCGCCATCGCGTACCCCATCAGCCTGGGGCTGGCGGCGGGGGCGATGATCTTCGTGGTGTCCCACGAGGTGATTCCCGAGACCCATCGTAACGGCCATGAAACCCCGGCCACCCTGGGCTTGATGATGGGGTTTGCGGTGATGATGTTCCTCGACACGGCGCTGGGCTGAAGGCCCTGCCAAAGACCTGTTGGATCAGATCCAGTGGGCGTTCCTGTGGGAGCAAAGCTTGCTCGCGATAGCGGTGGAGCAGTTGATATCAATGCTGCTGACCCACCGCAATCGCGAGCAAGCTCGCTCCCACATTGGTTTTTGGTTTAGGCCGGGATCCCTGTTTCTCGCGACCTATACTCAACCCCGTGGATGACCTGAATCCGGGGTGGCGCGACTGTGCTGCGTTCGCTGATGTTGGCCGTTATGCTCGTTCTGGCGGGGTGCGCCACGTCACAGCGCGGCCAACCGGTCGCCAAGGTAGTGATAGCCCAGGATACTTGGCGACAGGTGGACCAGCAGATCATCGCAGCATCGAAAAGCGCTATCGAACAGGCCGGACTCTACGCCCGCGGTTCGATGGAGCATTGGCGTGTGTTGGTCTATGAACGCACCGAGGCTGAATTCATTCCCTGGTTCAGCAGCTATTGGACCCAGGAGTGGCTGGCGGTGAAGGTCAGTTGGTACGCCGCCAGCGCCGAGGGTGAGGCGGATTCCTCGGCCAGGCGCCTGGCGGTCTACCTGCAAGAACAATATCGTGAGCAGGTGTTGGAACCGGTGGCGGTGGAAATTGATCCCGAGGCGATCAGGGCCAACGCGACGGGCTATTACCTACGCCTGCTCAATCAGCAGGTCCAGGTCATTGCCCTGCGCCATCGCATCCCGAACGAATTGATGAACCGGCGCCTGCACGGCATTCCTGCCGTCCGCCTGGGGCCGCCGCCGGCGCGTGATGCTTCGTTGTACGAGATGGTTCACACCGAGCCGCTGAACACACTGCCGGCTTATGCGGCCCTGATCGATCACGTCAACAAGGCCGCTGACACAGGGGCCGGGCCATCGGAGGCGGTGATCGCAACGGTGGCGCAACGCACCAGCGAAAAAATCGAGGCGCAATTTGCCACGCGTGGGGCGACCAGCGCGGCGGCGGCCGTGGCCGGGAAGGCGGCCGGGGCGTTGATCTCGGTGGGCGTGGCGGGCATTCGCGCGATCATCCACGAGGGCGAGCGGCCGGAAATGGAGGCGCAGATCCGCAAAAGCCTGAGCGCTGCGTTCGATGAGGCGTGGTCCAAGTCGCTCAAGCATCCCCTCAGCGGGGTGATGGCACCGGTGTATTACCTGGACGAGGCAATTAAAGGAGACCTGGTGGAGGCGGACCTGGCCAATCGAGCGGTGGCATTGCCGGACATCAAGCCGTGACGGGCCGACTCATTCTGACCCGAGGGTGACGCGACAACCCTTGCGCTGGCGGATCTGCTCGTCCGATGGGCGTTCCTTGATGAATTCGAAGCGCGGCTCGCCTTCGCTGTAGATCACCAGCCAGCCCCATTCCAGCTCGCTTTCATCCTGCCCGGGCTTGGGCGGCGAGGCCCACCAGGGTTCTTTTTGCATGACCTGACGCATCGTCTACTCCTGCCGATTGATCCTTTGCACTATAGACCGCTCGATTCGACGACCAGCGCCCATGAAAACGCTTGCATCCTGTGGGAGCAAGGCTTGCCCGCGAAGCAGGCGACTCGGTTCCAGATAGACCGTGTGATCTTCATCGCAGGCAAGCCTTGCTCCCACAAAGTCTGCCCCACAGAGCCCCTTGCCACAGGTGTGTGTGCCTGAAGTTTGATAATCAGTGTGCTCTGCTCCCGCCCACCAGCGTCTAGCGTCTGTATCCCCGCACTCGAACGGGGAATGACTGGACCCCGCGCATATGCAAGCACTGTTGAACGAGATCCTCGATACGGTTCGCCCCCTGATTGGTCAGGGCAAGGTGGCCGACTATATTCCGGCCCTGGGCACCGTAGCGTCCAACCAGTTGGGTATTGCCGTGTATGGCAACGACGGCGAGTTGTATTGCGCCGGCGACGCCGAAACAGCGTTTTCGGTGCAGAGTATTTCCAAAGTGTTCAGCCTGGTGCAGGCCATCGGGCATTCAGGCGAGGCGATCTGGGAGCGCTTGGGCCATGAGCCGTCTGGCCAACCGTTCAATTCCCTGGTGCAACTGGAATTCGAACGTGGTCGACCGCGCAACCCGTTCATCAATGCCGGCGCGTTGGTGATCTGCGATATCAACCAGTCGCGTTTCGCCGCCCCGGCGTTGTCGATGCGCGATTTCGTACGCCGTCTGTCGGGTAATCCACAGGTGATGGTGGACGGCAAGGTCGCCGAATCGGAATACCAGCACCGCGCCCGCAACGCGGCGATGGCGTACCTGATGCAATCGTTCGGCAATTTCCATAACGATGTGGAAGCGGTACTGCGCAGTTATTTCAGCCACTGCGCCCTGCGGATGAGCTGTGTCGACCTGGCGCGGGCGTTCTGCTTCCTGGCCAACGACGGGTTCTGCAAGCACAGCGGCGAACAGATCCTCACCGCCCGGCAAACCCAGCAGGTCAACTCCATCATGGCCACCAGCGGCTTGTACGATGAGGCCGGCAATTTCGCTTATCGCGTCGGCCTACCGGGCAAGAGCGGGGTCGGTGGCGGGATTGTCGCCGTGGTGCCGGGGCGGTTCACGGTGTGCGTCTGGTCGCCTGAACTCAACGTCGCCGGCAACTCCCTGGCCGGCATGGCGGCGCTGGAGTTGATGAGCCAGCGGATCGGCTGGTCGGTGTTCTAGAGCCGGCCTCACAAAAAAAGGCCCGCTCCTGATCCAGGCGCGGGCCTTTTTGTTGAGTGGTGATCAGCAGAGGCGGTCGATGACCCGGACCTCAGAGGTGCTCTGCATCGACTGCCAGGCCTGGGTCAGCGTTTGCAGGACGCGACCGATGAAGTCTTTGTCTGCCGCAGCCTTCTTGCCAACGTAGCCCTGGCCACGGCGGTACATCTTCAGCCGGGCACCCAGCTCTTGCGTGTTCTTTTCGAACTCGTCTTCGCGGGTGTAGGGCGACAGGCAGTCCATATGCACCTGGCCAGTCTTGCTGATCCACAGGATATGGTTGTCGAGCGTGTCCTTGTGTGCGGCGAATATGCGAGCCAGTTCATCAATAGATGGTTGATTATTCAGATTCATGTGTAAGCCCCTTGACCATTTGGTTGATCTGTCTGGTGGTTCGCAAAAACTTCGCTATTCGGTAAGTACCTGCCCAGTGCCTGCATGGCGAGCACCGAAACCAGGCCGTCAGCGTTCCTCCATCGAACTTCGACGGGGTCGTGCATCGGTTGTGTAGTGTTATCGAAGGGCTGCTACGCAAATGCGCTACAACGAAGAGAAACAGCGAAGAATCTTCAGGCAGTGTCAACTTTCGAGGGTTGAACCACGCGCATCATGAGGATCTTCGCCGACGTTTCTCGTCCTTGTTACCGGACGGTCAGGCCAGGTCAGCACCTTCAATCTGCCTTGTGGGCAGTCCCTTATCCAAAAAACAGCTCGGCGGTCAGACGAGCTTGCTCAAACAGTTGCCTGTACTCCCGATCGGGGAGACGTCTGCATCATGCAAGGGCAAATCGGAGGCGTCAACGGTTTTGTAGTGATTATTTTTGATCACTACATATTGTCGGACAAAACGGTTTGGGTATGAAAAATCGGCGAAGGCGCGGACTTATCTGTGGGAGCAAGGCTTGCCCGCGATGAAGAACACACGGTCGATCTGGAACCGAGTCGTCTGCTTCGCGGGCAAGCCTTGCTCCCACAAAGCCTTGCTCCCACAGATCTTCTGCCACAGGTTCCATGTCTTCGGTGAGCCGCTGCTCAGGTCGCCTTGGCCTTGCTCGGCTTGCGCGGTGCACCGCTGGTCTTGCGCTTGGCTGGCTTGCGTTTGTTTTTCCACGGCGTGGCGCCACGCCCGGCGGGGCTGGCCGGGCCGCTGATGGTCAGGCTCATACCCTGGCAGCGGGCGACGTGCTTGCTCATCCAGGCGGCTTGCCGGGTCACGAATTCTTCCAGGCTCATTTCGCCGCTTTGCACCATGTCCAGCGCTTGCTCCCAGATGGCCGTGGTGCCCGGGTCGGCGATGGCCCGGGGCACGGCGTCGATCAGGCTGAAGGCCGCCGGGGTGGCGGACAGCGCCTTGCCGTTTTTCACCAGGTAACCGCGGTCGAGCAGCCCCTGGATAATCGAGGCCCGGGTCGCTTCGGTGCCAATGCCGGTGGTGTCCTTGAGCTTTTGCTTGAGCAGCGGGTCTTCCACCAGCTTGGCGACGTTCTTCATCGCCTTGATCAGGTCGCCTTCGGTGAACGGCTTGGGCGGTTGGGTCCACAGGTCCTTGGGTTTCACCTCGTCCACGGCGCAATCGCGACCTTCGCTCAGCGCCGGCAAGGTCTGCGGCGCCGGTGCTTCACGGCCTTTTGCCGGTGCCAGCGCTTCGGGCAGGGCGCGTTTCCAGCCGGGTTCGACGATCTGCTTGCCCACGGCACGCAGCGCCTGGCCGGCACAGTCGAAGTCGGCCTGGGTCCGGTCGTATTCGTGGTTGGGCAGGAACTGCGCCAGGTAGCGCGCGCGAATCAGCGTATAGACCGCGCGCTGCTTGCCCGCGAGTTTGTCGAGGTTCCTGGCGGCGGCGGTGGGAATGATGCCGTGGTGGGCGCTGACCTTGGCGTCGTTCCAGGCCCGGGACTTGCGTTGCGGTTGCAGGTGCTCGCGCAGCGGTGCAAGGCTTGGGTCGGCCTGGGCGAGGGCGGCCAGGATGGCCGGTGCCTCACTGTGCTGGCTCAAGGGCAGGAAACCGCAATCGCTGCGAGGGTAGGTGATGAGCTTGTAGGTCTCGTAGAGCGACTGGGCAATGTCCAGGGTTTCCTGGGCGCCGAGGCCGAGTTTCTTCGAGCAGACTTCCTGCAGCGTGCCCAGGTCGAAGGGCAACGGTGCCGCTTCGCGCAGACGTTCGGTACGTACCTTCAGTGTCCGGGCGGTGGCGGCGTTGCTCATGGCTTGGGCGGCGTCCCGGGCCAGGGCCTGGTTCAGGCAGCGCTCCTGGTCGTCGCAGGCGTCCGGATCGGCGCGCCACTGGGCGGTGAACGCCGTGCCTTCGTGGCTGAGCTGCACGTCGATGGCCCAGTAGGCGACGGGCACGAAGTCGGCGATGCTGCGGTCGCGGTCCACCACCAGCCGCAGCGTCGGTGTCTGTACGCGGCCCACCGGCAACACGCCCTGGTAGCCGGACTGGCGCCCCAGCAAGGTGAACAGGCGACTCATGTTCATGCCGATCAGCCAGTCGGCCCGGGAACGGCCCAGCGCCGAGTGATACAGGTTGAAGGTTTCGGCCCCTGGCTTGAGGGCGGCCAGGGCCTTGCGGATCGATGCTTCGTCCAGGGCCGAGAGCCATAGCCGCCGGATCGGCCCGCGATAACGGCAATGTTCCACCAGCTCCCGGGCGATCATTTCGCCTTCGCGGTCGGCGTCGGTGGCGATCACCAATTCCTTCGCTTCCCCCAGCAGGCGCTTGACCGCCTTGTACTGGCTGGCGGTTTTCGGCTTGACGGTCATTTTCCATTGCGCCGGCACGATGGGCAGGTCGGCCAGTACCCAGCGCTTGTAGCGCGCGTCGTAGGCGTCGGGTGGGGCGGTTTCCAGCAGGTGGCCGATGCACCAGGTGACCGTGATGCCAGGGCCCAGCCAGCAACCGTCGCCACGGCGCGTGGCACCGAGCACGGCGGCGATGTCCTTGGCCTGGGACGGTTTTTCACACAGGTACAGCTGCATAGCGCCCTTTTCCTGAGCAGGTTTCATGGGGTTGTAGCATGGTCATGGATGCGAGCCAGGGCAAGTTTTATCTGTATGGATATACAGATAAAAAGCGTTGCGCTGCGTTGCCAGGGGGGCTCTGGCGTGACATTCGGCGGCCTGTTGGCACACAGAATGAATTTCTCGCAGGGGGATTGCTCATAACTTCAAGGCGGTTGTTGCCGCAAAGAAGGTTTTATGAGGTCAAGGAGAGTCACTTTCATGAATTCGATGCCAAATGGCAACGGCCAGGCGACTACACGTTTGATTCTCGTTGTGGAAGATGATCCGACCATCCTGGAGTTCCTCTGTGAAATCCTCGAGGAGGAAGGGTTTGTCGTGGAGCCTCGGGAAAGCGCCGACGCGGCGTTGACGTTTCTCGAAGAGAGCGCCGATTACGTCGACCTGTTGCTCACCGATATCACCATGCCCGGCAAGATCGACGGCGCGGACCTGGCCAACCTGACCGGAGACCGCTGGCCGCAGATACCGCTGCTGATCATGTCCGGCTTCGAAACGCCGGAAAGCGCGGGAATCAAGCACCACGCTTCGTTCATCGCCAAGCCCTGGGCGCTGGGACAAATGCTGGACCTGGTGGAAAGCACGGTGAAAAGTCACTCCCTGAACTGAGTCATTCCAGCGAGTGGGCAGTGGCCGGGTATGTTTGGGTTGCAAGCGGCGATGGGCTCTATGACAATGCGAGTCATTATCAGTCGCGAATTATTCCATTGCCATGTGCGCCAACGATCTGTCCCTACGCAGTGCTGTCGACGTTCTGTACAGTGATCATCACGGTTGGCTCCAGGGCTGGCTGCGCAAGCGTTTGGGCAACACCTTCGATGCCGCGGACCTTGCCCAGGATACGTTTGTGCGGGTGATCAAGGCGCGCACTGCGCTGGATATCCGTGAGCCACGACCGTACCTGTCGATGATCGCCAAAGGGCTGTTGATCGACCTGTTTCGCCGTCGCTCGCTGGAGCAATCCTACCTCGAAGTATTGGCGGCCATGCCGCAAGAGCAGCATCCCTCGCTGGAAGAGCAGGCGATCATGCTCCAGGCCCTGATGGAGATCGACCGCTTGCTCCTGGGGTTGGGGCCGCGGGTCAGGCAGGCGTTCATCCTGTCGCAGTTCGATGGCCTGACGTACCCGCAAATTGCCGAACGCCTGGGGGTTAGCGTACGCACGGTCAACAACCACATGGCCAAGGCCATGGAGCATTGCTGCCTGATGCAGATTCAACTGCAACTTTCATGAACCTGCCCCCGGAAGAGTTGAACGCCATTCGTGTAGCGGCGCAGTGGTACGCCCGGCTGCATTCCGGCATCAGCACCGACGCGGACCGGGCCGACTGGCACGCCTGGCTGGCTGCCGATCCGTTGCACAGCCAGGCCTGGCAACGCATGGCGGCAGTGGCCGAGCAGATGGCAAGCGTACCGGGCGCCCTGGCCGCGCCGACCTTGAGCGACACCCACCATCGATCCCGCCGCCAGGTGTTGCGCAGCGCCTTGCTGCTGACGTCCGCTGGCGGCCTGGGTTGGTTGGGCTGGCACAGCCAGGCAAGCCAGAACCTGTTTTGCGATTACCGCACCGCCGTGGGCGAGCGTCGCGAGTTCCAACTGGCCGATGGCAGCACGGTTCTGCTCAACACCGATACCTCGATCAATGTTCGTTTCGATGGACAGCAGCGGCGCCTGGAGCTGTTGCGGGGTGAGGTGCTCGTGACGACGGCGGTCGATCCCTTGCGGCGTCCGTTCAAGGTGGTCACGGGGCCGGTCGAGGTGCTTGCGCTGGGCACGCGGTTTATCGTCCGTGGCCAGGCGCGAGGCGGCGAAGTGGCGGTGCTGGAGAAAGCGGTCGAGGTGAGCCTGCTGGCGACTGGAGCAAGGAGGCGGGTCGAAGCCGGCCAGCGCCTGGGTTTCAATGAGCGGTCGCTGGGCACGTTGCGTGGCAACGATGTGTCGGTCGGTGCCTGGCAGAAGGGCAGCATCATCGCCATTGATCGTCCCCTGGCGGCGCTGCTGGATGAACTGTCGCGCTACCGCCCCGGTGTGCTGCGTTGGGACCCGGCGATTGGCGACTTGAAGGTGTCCGGTGTGTTTCCCGTCGATAACACCGATCTTGCCTTGGCCGCGCTGGAAAGTGGTTTCTCGTTGCAAGTGACCCGCTACAGCCGATTCTGGGTCCAGGTCGCGGGTGGCGATCGGCGGTGACGCTGTGTAATAAAAAAATCCGGCCCTGCACTTTTCACCCCCCTCGTTCGGCTCTTCCTCAGTGAGTTTTTATCGACCGTTTTGGGGGAGGAGAAATATGCCTTGGGTAAGCGCGCCAGGCCGTCTGGTGTTTGCAGTGAAAATCGGCTTGCTGGCGGTTACCACCGCCGGCGCCACGGCCGTGAATGCCAACCCGGTTCCAGGCGCCTCGGCGCAGCAGCGTTCGGTGCAGGCCTACGATATCGGCGCCGGCAGCCTGGTGGATGTGCTGACCCGCTTCTCCAGCGCCGCCGGTGTCGCCCTGTCGTTTGATGCCCGGCAACTGGAGGATTTGCAATCGCCCGGCCTGAGAGGTTCTTTCGGCGTGGGTGACGGTTTCGCTCGCATTCTTGGCGGTAGTGGCCTGCAAGCTGAGCCCCAGGCCAACGGCACGTACGTGCTGCGCCGGCTGTCCGCCAACGGTTCGGTCATGGAACTGGGAGCCACCCGCATCGAGGCTCAGATGCTCGGGGCGACCACCGAGAACAGTGGCTCCTACACGACGGGCGCGGTGACCATCGGCAAGGGCGAGCATTCCCTGCGCGAAACGCCGCAGTCGGTGACGGTGATCACCCGCAAGATGCTCGATGACCAGAACCTCAACACCATCGATCAAGTGATGGAAAAGACCCCCGGCATTACCGTCTACGACTCGACCATGGGCGGCAAGTATTTCTATTCCCGTGGGTTCCGGATGTCCGGCCAGTATCAATACGACGGCGTTCCGCTGGACATGGGCAACAGCTATGTCCAGGCCGACAGTTTCAGCAGCGACATGGCCTATTACGACCGTGTCGAAGTCCTGCGCGGCGCCGCCGGGATGATGAAGGGCGCGGGCGGCACCTCCGGTGGCGTCAATTTCGTGCGCAAACGCGGCCAGGCCACGGCCCAGACCGAACTCAGCTTCTCGGGCGGTACCTGGGACAACTACCGCGGGCAGGTCGATACCGGTGGCCCGCTGAATGATTCCGGCACCGTGCGGGGCAGGGCGGTGATCGCCGAGCAGAGCCGGCATTTTTTCTACGACGATGCCCGGCGCAAGGACCAGATTTATTACGGTGCCCTGGATTTCGATCTGTCGCCCGACACGACGCTCGGCGTGGGCGTTGCCTATGAAGACGTCGATGCAAGCCCTTGCTGGGGCGGGCTTCCTCGCTACCGGGACGGCAGCGATTTGAAACTCAGCCGTTCCACTTGCCTGGATCCGTCGTGGAACACCTGGCGCAGCCAGCGCACCACGGTGTTCAGCGATCTCAAGCATCAGCTCAATGACGACTGGGCGGTGAAGGTCGCCGGTGTCTATACGAAAAATACCCAGGACATCAAATACGCCTTTGCATCGGGTTCGGTGGCGCCAGGCACCTCGACCACCAACCTGCTGGGCAGCATGTACGACTACGACCAGGTCGATTACGGCCTCGACGCCTACCTGGACGGCAAGTTCGACGCCCTGGGGCAGCAACATGAATTGATCGTGGGTTTCAACGCCAGTCGTTCGGACAAGGACGATTTTTTCTCGGTCGCCTTCTTGCCGCAGAAGCAGAACGTGTTCGATCCGGATCGACATATTCCCGAACCGGACGACAGTTACTTCATCGAAAACTCGACGCGCGGTGGCCCGGTAAAGACCATTACCCAGCAGCAAGGCATGTATTCGACCCTGCGCCTGAAACTGGCAGACCCGTTGACCTTTGTCGTCGGCAGTCGGGTGAGCTGGTACCGCTCCAAGACCGACTCGCAGTTTCTCACCGGCGGTTCGGAGCACGCCAAGAGCACGGAGACGGGCCAGGTCACGCCGTTTGCCGCCGTGTTGCTGGACCTCAATGAGCACCTGACGGCCTATGCCAGTTATTCGGATATCTTCACGCCCCAGGGCAACTATCGCTCCGCAAGCGGCTCGGCACTCAAGCCCCTGATGGGCGAGAGTTATGAGCTGGGGATCAAGGGGGAGTGGTTCGAGGGACGCCTGAACAGCGCCTTCAACCTGTTCCGCACGTTGCAGAAAGACCAGGCCCAGACCGACTACTTCTCAAGTTGTGCGTCCTCGGACGGTTACTGCTATGAGAACGCCGGCAAGGTTCGCGCCCAGGGGTTCGAAGCCGAGATCAGCGGTGAAGTCATCGAGCGCCTGCAACTGCTGGCCGGCTACACCTACACCCAGACCAAGACCCTCAACGACATTGACACCAGCCTCAACGGTGGTTCGTTCAACAGCTACGTGCCGCGCCATGTGCTGCGCCTGTGGGCCGATTATGCCCTCGGTGGGGCGTTGGAACGGGTCAGTGTCGGCGCCGGGGTCAATGCCCAAAGCGACAACTTCCGCGTATCGCCGGCGACGGGCGAGAAGATCACCCAGGCCGGTTATGCCGTGTGGAACGGTCGCGTTGGCTACCGCATCGATGACACCTGGTCGGTGGCCCTCAATGGCAACAACCTGCTCGACAAGCGCTACTACACCACCATCGGGACCGAGAACTTCGGTAACTACTACGGTGAGCCGCGCAACTTCACCATGACCATGAAGGCGCGCTTCTGATCCGCTGGCGAGGGCGCCAGTGCCCTCGCCACGGTTTCGTCCTCAGTTGGTATCCAGGTCCACGTTGCGGGTTTCCCGCAGGCAGATCATGCCCACCACCAGGCTGACCCCGGTGATCACCACCGGGTACCACAGCCCATAGAAAATATCCCCGGTGTAGACCACCAGGGCGAACGACACGGTGGGCAGGAAACCGCCGAACCAACCGTTGCCGATGTGATAGGGCAGGGACATGGAGGTGTAGCGAATGCGGGTCGGGAACAGTTCGACCATCAACGCCGCCAGCGGTCCGTAGCACATCGCCGAGATGATGATCAGTGCCACGATCAAGGCCACGATCATTGGCCGGTTGATCTGCTGGGCGTCGGCCTGTTGCGGATAGCCTGCCAGGGTCACGGCGCCGCGCAGGGCGGCTTCGTCGTAACCTTCGAGTTTCACGTCACCGACGCTGACCTGCACGGAACTGCCAGCCGGAGCCGCCACGCTGCTGTAGGGCAGGCCTTGCTTGACCAGGAAGGTCTTGACCTTGTCGCAAGGGCTGTCGAAACGCGCCTTGCCCACCGGGTCGAACTGGAAGGTACAGGTGGCCGGGTCGGCGATCACGGTGATCGGTGCCTGGCGGCTCGCCTGGTCGATGGCCGGGTTGGCGTAGTGGGCCAGGGTCTTGAAGATCGGGAAGTACAGCGCGGTGGCCAGCAGCAGGCCGATCATCAGCACCGGTTTGCGCCCGACCTTGTCCGACAGCCAGCCGAAAAAGATGAAAAACGGTGCGCCGATCACCACGCTGACAATCAGCAGGCTGTTGGCCAGGGCCGGGTCCATCTTCAGGAACTGGGTGAGGAAAAACAGCACGTAGAACTGCGCGGCATAGAAGGTAACCGCTTGCCCGGCGTTGATGCTGAACAGGGCGATCAGCACCACCTTCAGGTTCTCCCATTTGCCGAAGGATTCGCGGATCGGCGCCTTGCAGCACTTGCCTTCTTCTTTCATTTTCAGGAAGGCCGGCGACTCATGCAGGCTCAGGCGAATCCAGGTGGAGATGCCCAGCAGCAGGATCGACAGCAGGAACGGAATGCGCCAGCCCCAGACTTCGAACTGATCGCCGGTGAAGTAGCGACAGCCCAGCACCACCAGCAGTGACAGCAACAGCCCGAGGGTGGCGGTGGACTGAATCCAGCTGGTATGGAAACCACGCTTGCCCATTGGCGCATGCTCGGCAACGTAGGTTGCTGCGCCGCCGTACTCACCGCCCAGGGCCAGGCCCTGGAGCATGCGCAACACCACCAGGATGATCGGTGCGGCGATGCCGATGCTGGCGTAGTTGGGCAGCAGGCCGACGCAGAACGTCGCCAGGCCCATCAATACGATGGTCGCCAGGAACGTGTATTTGCGCCCGATCATGTCCCCCAACCGACCGAACACCAGGGCCCCGAACGGCCGCACGATGAAACCGGCGGCGAACGCCATCAGGGCGAAAATGAACGCGGTGGTGTCGTTGACCCCGGCAAAGAACTGCTTGCTGATCACCGCCGCCAGGGCGCCATAGAGAAAAAAGTCGTACCACTCGAACACCGTCCCCAAGGACGAGGCGAAGATGACTTTCTGGGTTTCCTGGCTGGTGCCGACGCTGCGCGTGGCTTCCAGGGACTGAACATGCTCGGACATAGCGGTATCCCTCACAGTGATTGTTTTTGTTGTTCCACTGCGACGCCGGGGTGGCGCCTCCTGATTTGATACGTTTCCCTTTGCTTACACATTTCCCCTGTGGGAGCGGGCTTGCTCGCGAAAGCGGTGTGTCAGTCGACGAAAATGTTATCTGACACGCCGCTTTCGCGAGCAAGCCCGCTCCCACATTTGGTTTTTGGGGGGGCATAAAATTCCTGTCACACCCACTTCACAGAGCCATGCTTAAGTTTTCCCATTTCAAGGGAGAACACCATGAGCGAATTTGACCTGGGTCGTCGTCGGGTGATGCAAGCCGTGGGGGCGGGGTTGTTGTTGCCGGGGCTGGCGCCGGCGGTGATGGCTTCGGTCAAGGATCGGCCGGTGCTCACCGACGGTGTGCAGTCTGGCGACGTGCAGGGCGACCGGGCGATGATCTGGAGCCGCAGCGACCGTCCGGCGCGGATGGTGGTGGAGTGGGACACCCGCAGCCAGTTCAGCAATCCGCGCCGCTTCGTCTCGCCCATGGCCGACGCCCGCAGTGATTTCACTGCCCGGGTCGAACTCACCGGGCTGCCCCGCGACCAGGCGATTTTCTACCGTGTACATTTCGAAGACGCCCAAAGCGGGGTTGCCAGCGAACCCTGGCTCGGCCACCTGCGCAGCGTGCCGCAGTTCAAGCGCAACATCCGGTTTGTCTGGAGTGGCGACACCGTCGGCCAGGGCTTCGGCATCAACCCGGACATCGGCGGCATGCGCATCTACGAAGCCATGCGCCTGCGCCTGCCGGATTTTTTTATCCACAGCGGCGACACCATCTACGCCGACGGCCCGGTGCCGGCGCAAATCACCGCCGAGGGTGGGCGCATCTGGCGCAACCTCATCACCGAAGCCAAGAGCAAGGTTGCCGAGACCCTGGATGAGTATCGCGGCAACTATCGCTACAACCTGATGGACGAAAACGTCCGTCGCTTCAACGCCGAAGTGCCGCAGATCTGGCAGTGGGACGACCATGAGGTGGTCAACAACTGGTCGCCGGGCAAGCAACTGGACGAGCGCTACCAGACCAAGGATATCCACAGCCTGGTGGGGCGCGCGCGACAGGCCTGGTTGGAATACGCGCCGATGCGCCTGCAGAAGGCCGACGGCGGTGGACGGATCTACCGCAAGCTCGGTTACGGGCCGCTGCTGGATGTGTTCGTGCTGGACATGCGCAGCTACCGCGAAGCCAACGACGCCAACCTCGGCGCGGCTAAACCGTTCCTGGGGCGTGAGCAGTTGAACTGGCTCAAGCGCGAATTGAAGCAGTCCCGTGCCCAATGGAAAGTCATCGCCGCCGACATGCCCATTGGCCTGGGTGTGCCGGATGGCGAAGTCAGCCCCGGCGTGCCGCGCTGGGAAGCGGTTGCCAACGGTGACCCGGGCGCGGCCCAGGGGCGTGAACTGGAGGTCGCCGAACTGCTCGGCTACCTGCGCAAGCATCAGGTGCGCAACTACGTCTGGCTCACCGCCGACGTCCACTATTGCGCCGCCCATCACTACCACCCCGAACACGCCGCGTTCCAGGATTTCGAACCATTCTGGGAGTTCGTCGCCGGGCCATTGAACGCCGGCAGCTTCGGGCCCAATGCCCTGGACAAGACCTTCGGCCCGGAAGTGGTGTTCCAGAAAGCGCCCCCGGCCCAGAACACCTCGCCGTTCGCCGGGTATCAGTTCTTTGGCGAGGTGAACATCGACGGGCAGAGCGGGGAGATGAGCGTGGTGTTGCGGGACCTGGAAGGTGTGGCGGTGTTCGAGAAGAAGTTGCAGCCGGTTTGACTGTCAGTCGCGCCAGGAGCCTCTGTGGGAAAAGCCTCTGTGGGAGCAAAGCTTGCTCGCGATAACGGTATATCTGTCAATAAATGGCTGACTGACAGTCCGCTATCGCGAGCAAGCTTTGCTCCCACAAGGGGTACTTAAGATGGGTGTCTGTCAGTAGACATCCCGCCGATACCGCCCCTGCTCGATCAGCCGCTCCACTTCCTCGCGCCCCAGCACGTTGTTGAGCACGTGATCCACCCCGGATGCCATGCCCTGCAAGCTGCCGCAGACATAGATCACCGCGCCGTCGGCCAGCCATTGCTTGAGCAGCGCGGCCGATTCCAGCAGGCGGTCCTGGACGTAGACTTTCTGCTTCTGATCCCGGGAAAAGGCCAGGTCCAGGCGTTCCAGGTCGCCCGAGGTCACCCATTCCTGCAACTCATCGCGGCAGTGGAAATCGTGTTCGCGGTTGCGCTCGCCAAACAGCAGCCAGTTGCGCTGCATGCCCTCGGTGACGCGCGCCTTGAGCAGGCTGCGCAGGCCGGCCAGGCCGGTGCCGTTGCCCAGCAGGATCATCGGCACACCCTGGGCCGGCAGGTGGAAGCTGCTGTTGCGGCGCAGCCGCAGGCTGACGGCGCTGCCCAGTGGTGCGTGTTCGGTCAGCCAGCCGGAACCGACGCCCAGGCTGCCATCGGCGTGACGTTCCTGGCGCACGATCAGTTCCAGTACGCCGTCGGCCGGGATCGAGGCGATGGAGTATTCGCGTATCGCCAGCGGTGCCAGCGCATCCACCAGCGCCTGGGCATGCAGGCCGACCAGATGGGCGCGGTTTTCCGGCAGTTGGCGGGTGGCCAGGGCTTGATCGAGGCTCTGGGACAGGCCGTCGACTTGCACGCGCGCCTGGCCGGAGAGGCCGAGCCCGTCGAGGAAATGTTCGATGGCCCACAGGTCATTGCGCGGCAGGATTTCCACCAGGTCACCGGCCAGCCAACTGCTCGGCCCGGGGGCGGTGAGGCCCAGCAGGTACACGCCCGAGCCGCTGCTGTCGGGGTTGAGCAGGGTGCGCTGGCTCAGTGTCCAGTTTTCGAAACGGGGGGCCTGCCAGGTCTCTACCGGTGCCTGGCCGGTCAGTTCGGCCAGTTGTTGTTGCCAGTGACGCAGGGCGTAAGGGTCGCCGCTGTCTACTTCCACCGGCGCGAACAGGGTCTTGCCGCCGTGTTCCGCCAGCCAGGCGTGCAGGCGCCGGGCGAAGCCGCAGAAGTGTTCATATTGCCGGTCACCCAGGCCCAGCACCGAATACTGCAGACGCTCCAGGCTCAAGGCCTGGCCCAGCACCTTGCGTTCGAAACCGCGGGCACTGTCCGGCCCTTCGCCGTCGCCAAAGGTGCTGACGACAAACAGCGCATGGGTGGCGTCGTTCAGGTCCTGCTCACGCACGCCGGCCAGTGGCTGGACTTTCACGGGCAAGCCGGCGGCCTGGAGTTGGCCGGCGGTCTGCCAGGCCAGTCGCTCGGCGAAACCGCTTTGGCTGGCGAAGCCGATCAGCCAGGCCGGCGCGTTGCCCGGGTTGGCGATGAGGGCCTGGCGGGCGTTTCTGACGTGGCGCTTCTTGCGGCGGCGGTCCAGGTACAGCAACCAGCCGGTGATGAAGAACAGCGGCATGGTCAGCGCGGCGACGGTCACCAGAATCCGCCCGACCAGGCCGAAGTAACTGCCGATATGCAGGGCATAGACACTGGTCAGCAACTGCGCCTTGAAGCTCTTGTCGCTGTAGCGGCTGTGCCGGCTGATGACGCCGGTGGCCGGGTCGAGGGTTAGCTGGTTCAGCGCCCGGTCGTGCGGCGAGTTTTTCAGCAGGTAGAACACGGTCGCCGGTTGTCCGGCCACGGGCGGCATGCGCACGTTATAGGCCGACAGCCCCGGGCCGGCGGCGCTGTAGATGCTGCTCCACATGGCCCGGTAATCGGCCACGGGCAGTGGGCCGCTTGGCGCCGGGCCACGATTGCGCACCCGTTCCTCTTTCGGTGAATCGGAGAGCAGGCGGGTCACGCCTTTGTTGTACCACTCGTAGGACCAGGTCAGCCCGGTCAGGGCCGCCAGCAGATAGAACGCCAGGCACCAGGTGCCCGCCACGGAGTGCAGGTCCCAATTGAAGCTCCGACCTTTTTTCCCCCAGTCGAGGGTCAGCCAGGCGCGCCAGCTTTTCCATTGGCGCGGCCAACGCAGGTACAGCCCGGACAGGCAGAAAAACACCAGGATCAGCGTACAGGCCCCGGTGATTTGCCGACCGACATCATCCAGGGTCAGGACGCGGTGCAACCTGAGCATAAAGCCGAAGAAGTCCTGGCCCGTCACATCGCCCATGAACTGCGCGTTGTAAGGGTTGAAATAGCGCATGGCGCCACGTTTTTCCCCAGCAGGCGCCGCAAAGATCACCCGCGCGGCGTTGCCGCTGTCGGTCTCGACCCAGAGCATGGCGACGGTCTTGCCGGAGGTGGCTTCGATCTGTTCCACCAGTTCGGCAGGCGGCAGGACGCCGGCCGGCTGTTTCTCGACCATCAGCACCTGCGGGTTCAAGGCCCGCAGGATTTCATCCTGGAACGACACCACCGCCCCGGTAACGCCCATCAACGCCAGGACCAGCCCGGCACTGATGCCGAAAAACCAGTGCAACTGGAACAGGGTTTTCTTCAACACGTCGCTCGCCTTGTTCATTTACTGTTCATCACGGCGTGCATTATGCCGTGTGTTATCGAGAAGCATTCATAAACACACCCAAAAGCCTCGATCATTTGCATGAGCGGACCTTTTGCCCGCCCCCGGCGACGAAATCCTGTGGGAGCGAGCTTGCTCGCGAAGGGGCCGGCACATCCAACATATTCATCGACTGGGACACCGCATTCGCGAGCAAGCTCGCTCCCACATTGGATCTTCAGTAGACATAATATTTATGTGTATCCAGAGCCCCCCTGTGGGAGCGAGCCTGCTCGCGAAGGGGCCGGCACATCCAACATCGTCATCGACTGGGACACCGCATTCGCGAGCAAGCTCGCTCCCACATTGGATCTTCAGTAGACACAATATTTGTGTGCATCCAGAGCCCCTCTGTGGGAGCGAGCTTGCTCGCGAAGGGGCCGGCACATCCAACATATTCATCGACTGGGACACCGCATTCGCGAGCAAGCTCGCTCCCACATTGGATCTTCAGTAGACATAATATTTATGTGTATCCAGAGCCCCCCTGTGGGAGCGAGCCTGCTCGCGAAGGGGCCGGCACATCCAACATCGTCATCGACTGGGACACCGCATTCGCGAGCAAGCTCGCTCCCACATTGGATCTTCAGTAGACATAATATTTATGTGTATCCAGAGCCCCCCTGTGGGAGCGAGCCTGCTCGCGAAGGGGCCGGCACATCCAACATCGTCATCGACTGGGACACCGCATTCGCGAGCAAGCTCGCTCCCACATTGGATCTTCCGTAGACACAATATTTGTGTGTATCCAGAGCCCCCCTGTGGGAGTGAGCTTGCTCGCGAAGGGGCCGGCACATCCAACATATTCATCGACTGGGACACCGCATTCGCGAGCAAGCTCGCTCCCACATTGGATCTTCCGTAGACACAATATTTGTGTGTATCCAGAGCCCCCCTGTGGGAGTGAGCTTGCTCGCGAAGGGGCCGGCACATCCAACATATTCATCGACTGGGACACCGCATTCGCGAGCAAGCTCGCTCCCACATTGGATCTTCCGTAGACACAATATTTGTGTGTGTCCAGAGCCCCTCTGTGGGAGCGAGCTTGCTCGCGAAGAGGCCGGCACATCCAACATCTTCATTGACTGAGCCACCGCTATCGCGAGCAAGCTTTGCCCCCACAGGCCCAGCTCAAACATATCTGATGGGTGTACGACCAGAAGAACCAGGTCGGCTACTAGGCCGCCTCGCGGTGGACGTTGATCTCGGGCGCCCCGTTAACCACGATGGCCGAACGCAGGCATTGTGGAGTGGGCAACCCGGCATGGATGCCGGGTTAGCCGCGCTGGGCCATGGATGGCCCTTCGCGGCGGGCCCACGGAGCAATGCCGGAGTGAGGGCATGCCGAGCCTTAGCGAGGCACCGAGTGGTGGGGCAGAAGCGCTTTGGTTACTTTCGCGCTTTTCGAAAGTGACCCGCCGTCAGGGCGGAACCCTAAGCAGTCGTTACCTAAATAACGGATCTACACACCAACCCATCAAAAAAAACGGCGCTTTCCATTTCTGAAAAAAGCGCCGTTTTTTATTACGCAACAGGGCAAGAACTATGGAGATTCAAGCCCCAAACACATCACACGTAAAACGATTTCAACGGCGGAAAGCCATTGAATTCCACCGCGCTATAGCTAGTGGTATAGGCCCCGGTCGACAGCCAGTACAGGCGATCCCCAATAGCCAGGTTCAACGGCAACCCGTACTTGTAGTTCTCATACATGATGTCAGCGCTGTCACAGGTAGGCCCGGCGATGACCACTTCTTCCATCTCGCCTTTCTTCTCGGTCCAGATCGGAAACTTGATGGCTTCGTCCATGGTTTCGATCAGGCCGGAGAACTTGCCCACATCCGTGTACACCCAACGCTCGACGGCGGTACGGGACTTGCGCGCCACCAGCACCACTTCGCTGACCAGGATACCGGCGTTGGCGATCAACGAACGGCCCGGCTCCAGGATGATTTCCGGCAGGTCGTCGCCGAAGTCTTCCTTGAGGAAGCGGATGATTTCCTCGGCGTAGGTTTCCAGGCTGTTGGTACGGGTGATGTAGTTGGCCGGGAAGCCGCCACCCATGTTGATCAGCTTCAGGACGATGCCGTCTTCTTCCTTCAGACGCTCGAAGATCACCTTGACCTTGGCGATGGCCGCGTCCCAGACGCTGATGTCGCGTTGTTGCGAGCCGACGTGGAACGAAATGCCGTACGGCACCAGGCCCAGGTCGCGGGCCAGGATCAGCAGGTCCATGGCCATGTCGGTCTGGCAGCCGAACTTGCGCGACAACGGCCAGTCAGCGGTGGTCGAGCCTTCGGTGAGGATCCGTACATAGACTTTCGAGCCCGGCGCGGCCTTGGCGATGTTGCGCAGGTCGGCTTCGGAGTCGGTGGCATACAGGCGCACGCCCTTCTCGTAGAAGTAGCGAATGTCGCGGGATTTCTTGATGGTGTTGCCGTAGCTGATCTGGTCCGGGCCGACGCCACGGCTCATGACCTTATCCAGCTCATAGATCGAGGCGATGTCGAAGTTCGAGCCTTTATCCTTGAGCAGGTCGATGATTTCCACCGCCGGGTTGGCCTTGACGGCGTAGTAGACCTTGGCGAATTCGAAACCGGCGCGCAGGTCGTCATAGGCCTTGGAGATCATCGCGGTGTCGATCACCACGAACGGGGTTTCCTGCTTGTCGGCGAACGCTTTCATTTTCTGGAAGGTTTCGCGCGCGAAATAATCTTCGACCTGGATCGACATACTTGGGACTCCTACTGGCAAACATCAGGATCAATGGGTGTGAGGGCAAGCAGCCCTCGTGAACGTCCTCCGTATCCCCACTTTGGTTCGCCTACTTCCCAAGGCATGTCGCCGAAAGCAAAAAGGCCACGGGATGCGTGATTCCCTTGGCCTTGCTGTCTCGTCGTCAGTACTTGAGCCGGATGGATCGTTTCCAGCATGGACGTTCGGCGCGAACTTTAGGGCGTGAGGGGCCTGAGATCAACTAAAAATGTCGCGTTTTTGCACACATCCGTCGTGCGGCCCGCGACAGCTCATGATGTAACCGACCTGCGTGACAGATTGATGTTCCCGTTGAAGGGATTTTTTAGGTGTTTCAGGGATATTTGTGGTGCCCCATTCGCGAGCAAGCCCGCTCCCACACTGGGCCCGCGACCAACCACAAAATAGTAGGATGACGCAGATCCAGTGTGGGAGCGGGCTTGCTCGCGAAGGCGTCAGTCAGGCCAACGCAGTCTCGGCCGGCGAGACAATGCTGGTCTTGCCCCCGCGCGAACGTCCGGAGCTCAGGTACTCGGCAATCGATTCCTGGGTCACTTCGCCAAGGAATACCCGCTCGGCATCCAGCACCGGCAGCCACGAGCGGTTGAACTCGTACATGCGCGACAGCAGGATCCGCAGATGTTCGTCGTAGACGGCGGTGGCGTTGAATTCGCGCAGGTATTGTCCGCAGGTGCCGGTCTGGCGGTGCAGGTCGCGACGGCGTACATACCCCAGGGCCTTGTTCTCGGCACAGGTGACCACCACGTAGCGACGGTCATGTTCGTCCATCAGTTCCAGCGCCTCACTCACCGGCGTCTCGGGGCTGACCGACGGGGCGTTGTCCGCCGCGTCTTCGGCCTTGACCAGCAGCAGGCGCTTGAGCGTGCTGTCCTGGCCGACGAAGCTGCTGACGAACTCGTCGGCCGGATGCGCCAGCAGCGTGTCCGGGTGATCGAACTGGACCAGCTTGCCAGCGCGGAAGATCGCAATCTTGTCCCCCAGCTTGATCGCTTCGTCGATGTCGTGGCTGACCATGATCACGGTCTTGTTCAGCGCCCGTTGCATCTCGAAGAACTCGTTCTGGATCATCTCGCGGTTGATCGGGTCCACCGCGCCGAAGGGTTCGTCCATCAGCAGCAGCGGCGCATCGGCCGCCAGGGCACGGATCACGCCGATCCGTTGCTGTTGGCCACCGGACAGTTCACGGGGGTAGCGATGCAGGTACTGCTTGGGTTCGAGCTTGATCATGCTCATCAGCTCGCGGGCGCGGTCGTGGCATTTCTGCTTGTCCCAGCCGAGCAGGCGCGGGACGACGGTGATGTTTTCCTCGATGGTCATGTTCGGGAACAGGCCGATCTGCTGGATCACGTAGCCGATGTTGCGACGCAGGGTCACTTCGTCCAGGCCGGTGGTGTCTTCGCCGTTGATCAACACCTTGCCCGAGGTCGGCGGGATCAGGCGATTGATCATCTTCAGCGTGGTGCTTTTGCCGCAGCCCGACGGCCCGAGGAACACGCAGATCTCGCCTTCGTTGACGGTCAGGTTCACCGAGTCCACGGCCTTGACGTCTTTGCCGTTGCTCTTGAAGGTTTTGCTGAGGTTTTGAAGTTCGATCATTTGAGGAGTCCTTTTGGGGTCAGCGAGCGTTGCAGCCATTGCAGAAGCAGGTCGGCGAAGATGGCCAGGAGACTGACCAGCACGGCGCCGACGATCAGCATCGACATGTCGCTGCGGCTGATGGAAGCGAGGATGAGCACGCCCAGGCCACCGGCACCGATGGTGGCGGCGATGGTCATGACGCCGATGTTCATGACCACGGCGGTGCGCACGCCGGCCAGGATCACCGGCACGGCGATGGGCAGTTCGACCATGCGCAGGCGCTGGGCGAAGGTCATGCCGATGCCACGGGCGGCCTCACGGATACCCGGTTCGACGCCGGTCAAGGCCAGGTAGGTGTTGCGCATGATCGGCAACAGCGAATAGAGAAACACCGCGGTGATCGCCGGCATCGGGCCCAGGCCTTGGCCGAACTTGGAATAGAACGGCAACAGCAGGCCGAACAGGGCAATCGACGGAATTGTCAGCAGCACCGTGGCGCTGGCCTGCAATGGGCCGGCGAGCGTCGGGAAGCGGGTCATGAAGATGCCCAGCGGCACACCGACAACAATGGCCAGGGTCACGGCGATGCCCACCAGGGTGATGTGCTGCCAAGTCAGGTGCAGTACCAGCGGCCAGTCCAGATGGGAAAAGGCGTCAAGAAAATCCATGGCTTTTCCTCCAGGTCATTGGGTTGAGAGCAGCGAATGCTGGCGCAGGAAATCAGCGGCAACGGTGGAAGGGCTTTCGTGGTTGACGTCCACGCGGGCGTTGAGCTGGCGCATGGTTGCGTCGTCGAACAGTTCGGCCAGGGGCTTGAGCTGCGCGGCCAGTTGCGGGTGCGCGTCGAGGTACGCCTGGCGCACCACCGGCGCGGCGGTGTAGTCGGGGAAGTAATGCTTGTCGTCTTCCAGCAACTTCAGCTTGAACGCGTTCAACCGGCCGTCGGTGGTGTACACCAGGCCGGCGAATACCTGGCCGTTGCGCAGGGCGGTGTAGACCAGGCCTGCGTCCATCTGCCGGATATTCTTGCGGGTCAGGTTCATGCCGTACTGCTCGACCATGCCCGCCAGGCCATCGGAGCGGTTGGCGAACTCGGTGTCCAGGGCCACCAGATGGTTGTCATCGGCTTCGGCCTGCAGCACCGTGTTCAACTGGCTGATGCTGTTGATCTGCGGGTATTGGCGGGCGATTTTTTCCGGCAGGGCCAGGGCGTAGGTGTTGCTGAATTTCGACGGTGTCAGCCAGACCAGGCCTTTTTTCGCGTCGAGTTCTTTCACCCGGGCGTAGGACTGGGCGCTGTCGAGTTTCTCCGTGACATGGTTGTAGGCCACCAGCGACACGCCGGTGTATTCCCAGAGCATGTCCAGTTGCCCGGTTTCATGGGCGCTGCGGGCCAGGTTGCTGCCCAGGCCGCCGGTGATCTGCGCGTCGTAGCCCTTGCTGCGCAGGTATTGCGCGGTGATTTCCGCCAGCAGCGTCTGCTCGGTGAACACCCGGGCGCCAAGGCGAATCAGCGGTTTTTCAGCGGCTTGGGCGAATCCTGCGAACAGCAGGACGCAGCCCAGTATCAAGCTCAACTTCTTCATAAACGATTTCCTTTATCCAGCCGGGCTTATGACGGTCGCAGACCGCGTTCCAGCCAGAGACGGCTGGCCAGTGTCACCAGGCCGTCGAGCAGCAGCGCCAGCAGGGCGGTGCAGGCCGCGCCGAGCAACAGCTGCGGCTGGTTGTTCAAGGCGATGCCGGGGAAGATCAGGCTACCGAGGCTGTTGGCGCCGATCAGGAACGCCAGGGGCGCGGTGCCGACGTTGATCGCCAGGGCCACGCGCACGCCACCGACGATGATCGGCACGGCGTTGGGCAACTCGACTTTCCACAGCACCTGGCGCGGGGTCATGCCGATGCCGACGGCGGCTTCCTTGAGGGAGCCCTGGACGTTTTTCAGGCCTTCATAGGTGTTGCGCACGATGGGTAACAGCGAGGCGAGGAACAGGGCGAAGATGGCGGGACCGCTGCCGATGCCCAGGATGCCCAGGGCGATGGCCAGCACGGCCAGGGGCGGCACGGTGTTACCGATGTTGAACACTTGCATGAAGCGTTCGGCGCGCCCGACCAGGCCGGGGCGGCTGAGTGCGATGCCGGCGGGGATGCCCACGAGCAGGGCCGCCAGCATGGAGGCCAGGACAAGCAGCAGGTGCGCTTGCAGGTAGAACAGCAGATCGTCGTGGTAGCGTTGGATCGTATCGATGCCGATCCAGTGGACCAACAGGGCCAGGAGCGCGACGACGACCGCACCCCCGATAAGCCCTTTGCCATAGCGGATAGCCACAGGCGGACTCCTTTGTCTTTCAGTCGGCGCACGCTTTCCCGGGCGGCAAACCATCACGGGTTGCCGGGAAAACGTTCGCGAGAAGCAGCTCTTTTCATACCGGTAAAACGGCAGGTAAATCGAGCCATGAGCGCAGCCTCGTCAGGCTAACTTGCTGATTTTTCAGCCCCTGACGAATAGCCGTAACAGGGGGGTGGACGCCTCCACGCGGCAAAAGGTTCCCATGCTGGGGAAGATCTGGCCACCCTGGATGTGCTCAACGGTTCGGTTCCTGGCACAAGTTGAGCTATAATCGCCGCCCTTTTTTGAATCACCTGCCAGGCGATTTCCCATGACCAAACAGGCCGCCGAAGTCGCGAAACGCCGCACTTTCGCCATTATTTCCCACCCCGATGCCGGTAAGACCACCATCACCGAGAAGCTCTTGCTGATGGGCAAGGCGATTGCGGTCGCCGGCACGGTGAAATCTCGAAAATCCGACCGCCATGCCACCTCCGACTGGATGGAAATGGAAAAGCAGCGGGGTATTTCCATTACCACGTCGGTCATGCAGTTTCCGTATCGCGATCACATGATCAACCTGCTCGACACCCCGGGCCACGAAGACTTCTCCGAAGACACCTACCGCACCCTGACGGCAGTGGACTCGGCGCTGATGGTCCTCGACGGCGGTAAAGGCGTCGAGCCACGGACCATCGCGCTGATGGACGTCTGCCGTCTGCGGGACACGCCGATCGTCAGCTTCATCAACAAACTCGACCGCGACATCCGCGACCCGATCGAACTGCTCGACGAGATCGAAGCGGTCCTGAAGATCAAGGCCGCGCCGATCACCTGGCCGATCGGTTGCTACCGCGACTTCAAGGGCGTGTACCACCTGGCCGACGACTACATCATCGTCTACACCGCCGGTCACGGGCATGAGCGCACCGACGTCAAGATCATCGAGAAGCTCGACTCCGATGAAGCGCGCGCGCACCTGGGCGACGAGTACGACCGTTTCGTCGACCAGTTGGAACTGGTGCAGGGCGCCTGCCATGAGTTCAACCAGCAGGAATTCATCGACGGTCAACTGACCCCGGTGTTCTTCGGTACCGCCCTGGGCAACTTCGGCGTGGACCATGTGCTCGACGCCGTGGTCAATTGGGCCCCGCGCCCGCTGGCCCGTGTCGCCAACGAGCGCACCGTGGAGCCGGTGGAAGAGAAGTTCGCAGGCTTCGTGTTCAAGATCCAGGCGAACATGGACCCCAAGCACCGCGACCGCATCGCCTTCATGCGCATCTGTTCCGGCAAATACGAAAAGGGCATGAAGATGCGCCACGTGCGCACCGGCAAGGACGTGCGCATCGGCGACGCCTTGACCTTCTTCTCCTCGGAACGCGAGCAACTGGAAGAAGCCTTCGCCGGTGACATCATCGGCCTGCACAACCACGGCACCATCCAGATCGGCGACACCTTCACCGAAGGCGAAACCCTGGGCTTCACCGGCATCCCGCACTTCGCCCCGGAACTGTTCCGCCGCGTGCGCCTGAAGGACCCGCTCAAGTCCAAGCAACTGCGCCAGGGCCTTCAGCAACTGGCCGAAGAGGGCGCCACCCAGGTGTTCTTCCCGGAGCGCAGCAACGACATCATCCTCGGCGCCGTCGGTGTGCTGCAGTTCGACGTCGTCGCCAGCCGCTTGAAAGAGGAATACAAGGTCGAGTGCTCCTACGAGCCGATCACCGTGTATTCCGCTCGTTGGATCGAATGCGACGACAAGAAGAAACTCGAGGAATTCTCCAACAAGGCCGTGGAAAACCTCGCGCTGGACGGCGGCGGTCACCTGACCTACCTAGCCCCCACCCGGGTCAACCTGGCGCTGATGGAAGAGCGCTGGCCGGACGTGAAATTCCGCGCGACGCGCGAGCATCACTAAGCGCTGAGTGTTGAAACCGAAACCCCGTTGCGAAAGCTGCGGGGTTTTTTATGGCCTGCCCCATATCCTGGGCATATATAACTCACTGTGGGAGCGGGCTTGCTCGCGAAAGC